>PQAI01000163.1 GCA_003105245.1 Betaproteobacteria bacterium
AGGCGCGTGTCGCCGCGGCAGGTCGCGAGCACGTCCGCGAGGAGCGCGTCGTTGCGGTAGGGCGTCTCGATGAAGATCTGGGTCTCGGCGGCGGCGGCCGAGCGCGATTCCAGCTCGCGGATGGCCGCGGCCCTCTGCGGCCCCGGCACGGGAAGGTAGCCCGCGAAGCGGAAGCGCTGCCCCTCGAGGCCGGAGGCCATGAGCGCGAGAAGGATCGACGAAGGTCCCGGCAGGGGAACGACCCGGAAGCCCTCCGCGTGCGCGGCCGCCACCAGGCGCGCGCCGGGATCGGCCACCGCCGGGGCGCCGGCCTCGGAAAGCAGGCCCAGGTCGCGCCCGTCGCGCAGCGGAGCGAGGAGGGCGCCGACCTGCGAGGCGGGCGTGTGCTCGTCGAGCACGGACAGGTTGAGCGAGGCGATGGGGCCCGGATGCCCGCAGGCCGAGAGGAAGCGGCGCGCGCTCTTCGCGTTCTCCACCACGAAGTCGTGCAGGCCGCGCACGCGCCCGATGGCGGGGGCGGGGAGCCCCTCCTCGGGGCGGGCGTCCTCCGCGAGGGGCACCGGGACGAGGTAGAGGGCCGCGCCCGCGCTCACGGGACCTGGGCGCCTTCGCCGCGCAGCATGGCGGCGAGCGCGATGAGCGGCAGGCCGACGAGTGCCGTGGGATCGTCGCCGCGCAGGCTCGCGAGGAGCGCGATGCCCAGGGCCTCGGACTTGGCGCTTCCGGCGCAGTCGAACGCGGGCTCGCGGTCCAGGTAGCGCTCGATCTCGGCGTCGGAAAGCTCGCGGAACGCGACCTCCGTGGGCACCATGGCCTCGTGCGCGCGGCCGTTGGCCAGCAGGCACAGCCCCGTGTGGAAGACGACCCGGCGGCCGCGCATCGCGCGCAGCTGGGCGCGGGCGTTCTCGCGGTCACCCGGCTTGCCCAGCGGCCGGCCGTCCAACTCGGCTACCTGGTCGGAACCGATCACCCAGGCGCCGGGGTGGCGCTCGAGCGCGGCCTCGGCCTTGCGGCGTGCCAACCGGCGCGCGGTTTCGGCGCATGATTCACCCGGCAGGGCGCTTTCGTCGACGGCCGGGGCCCAGGACCGGAAGGGCAGGCCCAGGCGGCCGAGCAGCTCCGCGCGGTACCGGGAGCCCGAGGCGAGTACCAGAGAAATATCTTTCAAAACAATACTCTGTTTAGTTTTATTAAAGTCGATTCTATAATATGCGCACCGTGCCCGGCCCGCAACTGATCCATCCCGACCGACTGACCCCGAAGGGTACCGTGTTCGAGGGCGTCCTTCGTCCCGGGGACCTGGAAAACCTCGCCGACGAGCTCGCGAGCCCCGACGGCGAGCTGCATTACCGTGTCCACGCCGCCCTGGATGCTTCGCGAAGGCACGTAGTGTCGTGTATAATCAACGGCTTCGTTTTTCTCACGTGCCAGCGGTCCTTCGAGACATTCCGGCACGAGGTCGCCATCGAAGACCGGCTGGTGCTGGTCGACTCGGAGGAAGAGCTTCCGCCCTTCGAGGAGGAAGGCGACCGCGAGGATTTCGTGGTCGCGACCGGTCCCGTCGAGGTGAAGGGGCTGGTCGAGGAAGCCGTGATACTCAGCCTGCCCATGGTCCCGCACAAGCCCGGCCTCGAGCCGGAGGGCGAGGGCGGCAGGATGGAAACGGACCGGCCGTCGCCCTTCGAGGCGCTGGCCGGCCTCAAGCGACCCGGAACGAAATAAGACCCGATTCCAAGGAGAACACCATGGCTGTCCAACAGAACAAGAAGTCGCCGTCCAAGCGCGGCATGCACCGGGCGCACGACTTCCTCACCAACCCGCCCACCGCCGTCGAGCCCACCACGGGCGAGACGCACCTGCGCCACCACATCTCGCCCTCGGGCGTGTATCGCGGCAAGAAGGTCGTCAAGACCAAGGAGTGAGCGGCCCGCCGGCCGCTCGGCCCCAGCGCTTCACGGCAGGCACTGCCATGAAGACCGTCATTGCCGTCGACGCGATGGGCGGGGACCACGGTCCTTCCGTGACCGTGCCCGCCTGCCTCGACTTCCTCGCCGCCCGCGAAGAGGCGAAGCTGCTGCTGGTGGGGCTCGCCGAGCCCCTCGCGGCGGAGCTCTCCCGCCTGGGCGCCTCCGGCCACCCGCGCATCGAGGTCGTGCCCGCCACGGAGGTGGTCGGCATGGACGAGGACATCCGCACGGCGATCCGCACCAAGCGCCACTCCTCGATGCGCGTGGCCATCGACCTGGTCAAGCAGGGCCGGGCGCTCGCCTGCGTGAGCGCGGGCAACACCGGCGCCCTCATGGGCACGGCCAAGTTCGTGCTGAAGACGCTCCCGGGCATCGACCGCCCCGCCATCTGCGGCGTGCTGCCCACGCGCAAGGGGACGGTCTACGTCCTGGACCTCGGCGCCAACGCCGACTGCACCCCGGACCACCTGCTGCAGTTCGCCGTCATGGGCGCGACCCTCGTGGAAGCCGTGGAGGAGCGCGCGCGCCCCTCGGTGGGACTGCTCAACATCGGCTCGGAGGAGATCAAGGGCAACGAGGTGGTGAAGAAGGCCGGCGAGCTCCTCAAGGCGAGCACGCTCAACTTCCACGGCAACGTCGAGGGCAACGACATCTACAACGGCACGACCGACGTCGTGGTCTGCGACGGCTTCACCGGCAATGTCGCGCTCAAGGCCTCCGAGGGCCTGGCCCGCATGATGGGCGAGTTCCTCAAGGCGGAGTACGACCGGAACCTCCTCACGAAATTGGCCAAGCTCGCATCGGCGCCCATCCTGATGGCCTTCCGCCGCCGCATGGACCACCGCCGCTACAACGGCGCCACGCTGCTGGGGCTGCGCGGCATCGTCGTGAAGAGCCACGGCTCGGCCGACCGGCTGGCCTTCGCCACCGCGCTCGAGCGCGCGGACTCCGAGGTGAGCCACGGCCTGAACGATCGCATCGGCGCCGAGATCGAGCGCCTGCACGCCCTCGGGGTCCTCGCGGGCTCCGGCCGCGCGGCGCCGGCCGAGGCCGCGGCGTGAGCCCCGGGCGGACGCGCTGATGCGCTCGCGCATCGTGGGCACCGGGAGCTACCTCCCGGAGAAGGTCCTCACCAACCGCGACCTCGAGTCGATGGTGGACACCACCGACGAGTGGATCGTCGCGCGCACCGGCATCCGCGAGCGCCACATCGCCGCGGACGGGCAGGCGACGAGCGACCTCGCGCTCCTGGCCTCGCGCCAGGCGCTCGCCGCCGCGGGCCTGCGTCCCGGCGACATCGACCTCATCGTGCTGGCGACCTCCACGCCGGACATGGTCTTCCCGTCGAGCGCCTGCCTGCTGCAGAAGAAGCTCGGCATCCGCCACGGCGCCGCCTTCGACGTGCAGGCGGTGTGCAGCGGATTCGTCTACGCGCTCGCGACCGCCGACCAGTTCATCCGCTCGGGCATGCACAAGCGCGCGCTGGTCGTGGGCGCCGAGGTCTTCTCGCGCATCCTGGACTGGAAGGACCGCGGCACCTGCGTGCTCTTCGGCGACGGGGCGGGAGCCGTGGTGCTGGAGGCCTCGGCCGAGCCCGGCATCCTCTCGGCGCACCTGCACGCCGACGGGGCCTACGCCGACATCCTCAACACGCCCGGCCACGTCTGCGCCGGCAAGGTGCTGGGCGACCCCACCCTGAAGATGGACGGGGGCGCCGTGTTCAAGCTGGCGGTGCGCGTCCTCGAGGAGTGCGCGCGCGAGGCCGTCGAGGCCAACGGCCTGAAGCTCTCCGACATCGACTGGTTCGTCGCGCACCAGGCCAACGTGCGCATCATCACGCACACGGCGAAGAAGCTGGGCATCGCGCCGGAGAAGTGCGTGGTGACCGTGGACCGGCACGCCAACACCTCGGCCGCCTCCATTCCGCTCGCCCTGGACGTGGCGGCGCGCGACGGGCGCATCAAGCCCGGCGACCTCGTCCTGATGGAGGGCGTGGGCGGCGGTTTCACCTGGGGTTCCGTACTCGTTCGCTGGTGAGGACATGACAAAGTTCGCGGTGGTGTTTCCGGGGCAGGGCTCGCAGTCGGTCGGCATGATGGGCGGCTTCGCCGACTCTCCCGTGGTCGAGGCCACCTTCCGGGAGGCCTCCGCCATCCTCGGCGAGGACCTGTGGAAGCTCGCCGCCGAGGGGCCCGCCGAGGCGCTGGCCAGGACCGTGGTCACCCAGCCGCTGATGCTCACGGCGGGTGTCGCCTGCTGGCGCGCCTGGCTCGATCGCGGCGGCCCGATGCCGGCGTTCTTCGCCGGCCACAGCCTGGGCGAGTATTCGGCGCTCGTGGCGGCCGGGGCGCTTCGCTTCGAGGACGCGCTGCCGCTCGTGCGCCTTCGCGCCCAGTCGATGCAGGAGGCCGTGCCCGAGGGCACCGGCGGCATCGCCGCCATCGTGGGCCTGGCCGACGACAGGCTGGAGAAGGTCATGCAGGAGGCCGCCCAGGGCGAGGTCCTGGAAGCGGCCAACCTCAACTCGCCGGGGCAGGTGGTCATCGCGGGACACCGCGCGGCCGTCGAGCGCGGCATGGCGGCCGCCAAGGCCCACGGCGCCAAGATCGCCAGGATGCTGCCCATGAGCGCGCCGTCGCACTGCTCCCTCATGCGGCCGGCCGCCGAGCGCCTGCGCGAGCGCCTGGCGGGCGTGGCCGTGGCCTCCCCGAAGGTGCCCGTCGTGCAGAACGCGGACGTGGCCGCCTTCGACGACCCCGAGCGCATCCGCCGGGCGCTGGTCGAGCAGCTCTTCCGGCCGGTGCGCTGGGTGGAGACGGTTCGCCACCTGCAGGCCCACGGCGTGGCGCGCATCGTGGAATGCGCGCCCGGCAAGGTCCTGGCCGGGCTGGTCAAGCGCACGGTCGACGGCGTGGAGGCCGTCGCCATCACCGATTCCGCCGCGCTCGCCGCGGCCCTGACGAACGCCTGAGGAAACCATGCTCAACGGACAAGTCGCCATCGTCACCGGAGCCTCGCGCGGCATCGGCGAGGCCATCGCCGTCGCGCTCGCCCGCGCCGGGGCCGTCGTGGTCGGGACCTCGACCTCCGACAAGGGGGCCGAGAACGTCACCCGGGTCATCGCCGAGGCCGGCGGCAAGGGGGAGGGCCGGGTGCTCGACGTGCGCGACGCCGCGGCCTGCGCCGCCTTCGTCGAGCGCGTGGCGGCCGACCACGGGAGCGTGGGAATCCTCGTCAACAACGCCGGCGTCACCCGCGACAACCTCCTCGCGCGGATGAAGGACGAGGAGTGGGACGAGATCCAGGCGACCAACCTGAAGAGCGTGTTCGTCCTGTCGCGGGCGGTGCTGCGCGGGATGATGAAGGCGAGGGCGGGCCGGATCGTGAACATCACCTCGGTGGTGGGCTTCACCGGCAACCCGGGGCAGGCCAACTACGCCGCCGCGAAGGCGGGGATCGTGGGCTTCTCCAAGTCGCTCGCCCGCGAGGTCGGCAGCCGCAACATCACGGTCAACTGCGTGGCGCCCGGCTTCATCGAGACCGACATGACCCGCTCGCTCGCCGAGGAGCAGGTCAAGAAGCTCGTGGAGAACGTGCCGCTGGGGCGGCTGGGCCGGGTCGAGGACATCGCCGCGGCGGTGACCTTCCTGTGCTCGCCGGGGGCGGCCTACGTCACCGGGGCCACCCTGCACGTGAACGGCGGCATGTTCATGGATTGAGGCGGCCGCGCCGGGGCGTCCGGGCGCGACCCTATGGTAAAATGCGACGTTTTTTCGCACTCTGAAGCGAATTTCCGAAAAACAGCGGAGGGACCCGATGGAGAACATTGAAGCGCGCGTCAAGAAGATCGTCGCCGAGCAGCTCGGCGTGGCCGAAGCCGACGTGAAGAACGAATCCTCGTTCGTCGAGGACCTTGGCGCGGACTCCCTCGACAACGTCGAGCTGGTGATGGCCCTCGAGGAGGAGTTCGAGTGCGAGATTCCCGACGAGGAAGCCGAGAAGATCACCAGCGTCCAGCAGGCGATCGACTACGTGAAGGCGCACCTCAAGCAGTAAGCCCGCGGGGGCCCGGCCCCGGCCACGAAGGGGGGCCGCTTCGCCGGCCCCCTTTTCACATCCCGACCCCGAACAGCCATCCCGCCAAGCCATGAGCAAACGCCGCGTCGTCGTCACCGGCCTCGGAATCGTCTCCCCCGTCGGCATCGGCATCGCCCAGGCCTGGGACAACCTCGTGCGCGGGGTGAGCGGCGTGGGCCCCATCACGAGGTTCGACGCGACGCCGCTCTCGACCCGCATCGCGGCCGAGGTCAAGGGATTCGAGGCCGCGCAGTGGATGCACCCGAAGGAGGCTCGCCGCTCCGACACGTTCGTGCACTTCGGCATCGCGGCCACCCGCATGGCCCTCGAGGACGCCGGGCTCGCGATCGACGAGTCGAACGCGGAGCGCGTCGGCGTGGTCGTGGGCTCCGGCATCGGCGGCCTGCCGATGATCGAGGAGAACATCCTCGAGATGGGCGCCAAGGGGCCGCGGCGCATCTCGCCCTTCTTCGTCCCCGGGTCGATCATCAACATGGTCGCCGGCATCATCTCCATCCAGTTCGGCGCCAAGGGGCCCAACGTGTCGATGGTCTCGGCCTGCACGACCAGCTCGCACTGCGTGGGCGAGGCCGGCCGCATGATCGAGTACGGCGATGCCGACGTCATGATCGCGGGCGGCACCGAGGCCACCATCTGCATGTCCGGCATGGGCGGCTTCTGCTCCATGAAGGCGCTCTCCGAGAGGAACGACGACCCGACGAAGGCCTCGCGCCCCTTCGACCGCGACCGCGACGGCTTCGTGCTGGGCGAGGGCGCCGGCATCCTCATCCTCGAGGAGTACGAGCACGCGAGGAAGCGCGGCGCGCGCATCTACGCGGAGCTCGGCGGCATGGGCATGAGCGCCGACGCGGGGCACATCACCGCGCCGAACATGGACGGCCCGCGCCGGGCGATGGCGGCGGCGCTGCGCAACGCCGGCCTCAACGCCGACGAGGTGCAGTACCTCAACGCCCACGGCACCTCGACGCCACTGGGCGACGCCAACGAGACCGCCGCGATCAAGGCCGCCTTCGGAGAGCACGCGAGGAAGCTGGCGGTGAACTCCACCAAGTCGATGCACGGCCACCTGCTTGGTGCCGCGGGCGGCGTGGAGGCGCTCATCACCGTGCTCGCCATCCACCACCAGGTCTCGCCGCCGACCATCAACCTTGCGAATCCCGATCCCGCCTGCGACCTGGACTACGTCCCCAACGCCGCGCGCGAGATGCGGATCGAGGTGGGCCTGTCGAACTCCTTCGGGTTCGGCGGCACCAACGGGACGCTCGCGTTCCGGCGCCTGCGCTAGGCGGGCCCGGGCGCGACCGGGGCGCGCGACGATGGCCTCCTTCCTCGTCAACGGGTGGCCCGCCCAGTCGGTCGACGCCGCCGACCGCGGGCTCATGTACGGCGACGGCGTCTTCCGCACCCTCGTGACGCGCGCCGGCCGGGCGCTCAACTGGTCCCACCACTATCGCCTCCTCGCGCGCGACTGCTCCCGCCTGGCGCTCGCTTGCCCGGCGGAGCCGCTCCTGCTCGCGGAGATCGCGCGCGTGATGGCGGACGACGGCGTGGTGAAGGTGATCGTCACCCGTGGCGCCTCCGGGCGCGGCTACGGCTTCGGCGACGACGTGGAGCCCACGCGCATCGTGGCGGCCTGGCCCGGCGTGCCCTCGGACCCGCTCGCGGGAAGGGACGGCGTGCGGGTGCGCCGCTGCGGGCTCGCGCTCGCCATCCAGCCGCGGCTCGCGGGCGTGAAGTCCCTCAACCGCCTGGAGAACGTGCTGGCGCGCGCCGAGTGGCGCGATCCGGCCGTGCGCGAGGGCCTGCTCGCGGACGCCGAGGGCCGCCTGGTCGAGGCGACGGCGAGCAACGTCTTCTTCGCGCGCGCCGGCGTGCTCGTCACGCCCGCGCTCGCGCGCTGCGGCGTCGAGGGCGCCCAGCGCGGCCGCGTGCTCGCGCTGGCGCAGGCCGAGGGCATCGCCTGCGAGGTACGCGACGCCGGCTTCGACGAGCTGGAGCTCGCCGACGAGGTCTTCCTCACCAACAGCGTGATCGGGGTCTGGCCCGTGGTCGCGCTGGGCGAGCGGCGCTGGCCGCCCGGCCCGCTCGCGCGCCGATTCCAGCAGCTCATCGGGGAGGACGATGCGCGCGGCGCGTAGGCTCGCGCTCCTGGTCGCCGCCGTGGTGCTGGCGGCCGTCGCCTGGGGGGCCTGGTTCTGCCTGACGCCGCTCGAGCCGCCGCGCTCGCCCTTCGACTTCACCGTGAAGAGCGGGGCGAGCCTCAAGGGGGTTGCGCGCCAGCTCGCCGACGAGGGGCTGCTGCCCGAGCCCTACGCCTTCTGGCTCCTCGGCCGGGCGATGGGCAAGGCGGGCGTGCTGCAGGCGGGGACCTACCGCGTGGCGGAACCGCTCACGCCGCTGGAGCTCCTCGACAAGCTCGCGCGCGGCGACGTGCTCCCCATCGAGATCGCCTTCGTGGAAGGGACCACCTTCCGGCAGTGGCTGGCGCAGATGCGCGCGAATCCCAACGTCCGATCGACGCTCGCCGGGCGGGGCGAGGCCGAGATCCGCGCCGCGCTGGGCGTGGAGGAGGCCGCGCTCGAGGGGCTCTTCTTCCCCGACACCTACCGCTTCGTGGCCGGCACCACGGATGTCGAGATCCTCAGGCGCGCCTACGCGCAGATGCAGCGCCGGCTCGCCCGGGCCTGGGAGTCGCGCGACCCGGCCCTTCCGCTCGCGAGCCCCTACGAGGCGCTCGTCCTCGCCTCCATCGTCGAGAAGGAGACGGGACGGCTGGGCGAGCGCGCCATCGTGGCCTCCGTGTTCGTCAATCGCCTGAGGAGGGGAATGCGGCTGCAGACCGACCCCACGGTGATCTACGGGCTGGGCGAGGGCTTCGACGGCAACCTGCGCAAGCGCGACCTGCAGGCCGACACGCCCTGGAACACCTACACCCGCGATGGGCTCCCCCCCACGCCCATCGCGATGCCCGGCGCCGCCTCGCTCGAGGCCGCCACCCGTCCCGCGAGCACGGAGTTCCTCTACTTCGTTGGCAAGGGCGACGGATCGCACCAGTTCTCGCGCAATCTCGAGGACCACAACCGCGCGGTGGCAAAATACCAGCTGGGAAGATCATGACGACCGGACGGTTCATCACGGTGGAGGGCATCGACGGGGCGGGGAAGTCCTCGCACCTGGAGTTCCTCGCCTCCGCCATCCGCGCGCGTGGCGTCGAGGCCGTGGTCACGCGCGAGCCGGGCGGCACGCCCCTGGGGGAGAGGCTGCGCGAGCTCGTCCTGCACGAGGCCATGGACGGCACCACGGAGGCCCTCCTCATGTTCGCCGCGCGGCGCGAGCACCTCGTGAGGGTGATCGAGCCGGCGCTCGCGCGCGGCGCGTGGGTCCTCTCGGACCGCTTCAGCGACGCGACCTACGCCTACCAGTGCGGCGGGCGCGGCCTGGACCGGGCCGTGTTCCGGGCCCTGGAGGGACTCGTGCACCCGGCGCGCCAGCCGGACGCCACCTTCCTCTTCGACATCGACCCGCAGGTGGCCGCCGAGCGCCAGCGCGCGCAGAGCCGCACGCCCGACAAGTTCGAGCGCGAGGCGGGCGATTTCTTCGGTCGCGTGCGCGACGCCTACCTCGAGCGCGCGGCCGCCTCGCCGGGGCGTTTCCGCGTGATCGACGCCTCCGGGAGCCTGGAGGACGTGCGCGGCCGGCTCGCGCAGGCCTTCGCGGCGGCCTTCCCGTGAACGCCGCGCCCTGGCACCGACCGGCCCTGGAGCGCCTCCTCGCGCGCCGCCCGCGCATGCCGCACGCGCTGCTCGTCTCGGGCAGGCCCGGCATCGGCAAGGTGGACTTCGCGCGCAGCCTCGCGCAGAGCCTGCTCTGCGAGTCGCCCATCGACCGGCTCGCCTGCGGCCAGTGCCCGTCGTGCCACTGGTTCGGCCAGTCGAACCACCCGGACTACCGGGAGATCGTCCCCGAGGCGGCCGAGGAGGCCGAGGCGGAAGGCGCCGATGCCGACGCCGGCAAGGACGCCAAGAAGAGCCTCGTCATCAAGATCGACCAGGTGCGCGCCATCCGCGACTTCGTGGCGCTCACGACCCACCGCGCGGGGCACCGCGCCATCGTCCTGCACCCGGCCGAGTCCCTGCAGCCGGCCGCCGCCAACGCGCTGCTGAAGACCCTCGAGGAGCCGCCGCCGGCGACGGTGATCGTGCTGGTGGCCGACCGGCCCGCGCGCCTGCTCCCCACCATCCGCAGCCGCTGCGAGGCGGTGGTGCTGCGCGCGCCCCCGCGCGCCGAGGCGCTGGCGTGGCTCGCCGCCAGCGGGGCGCAGGACGCGGAATCCGCCCTGGCGCTGGCGGGCGGGGCGCCGCTCCTCGCGGCCCGCCTCGCGCAGCCCGAGGAGCGCGACTGGCGCCGCAAGGTGGTCGCGGAGCTCTCGCGGCCCGACGGTGCGCATCCGCTCTCCTTCGCCGTCGGCGTGGACCGCGCGCTCCTCGAGCGCACGATCTTCGTGATGCAGACCTGGGTCCACGACCTGCTGCGGCTCAAGAGCGCCGCCGAGCCGCGACACCACCTCGAATCCGTGGCCGTGCTCAGGGCCAAGGCGCGCCGGGCGCGCCTGGAGCGGCTGCTGGCGCTGGACCGCGAGCTCCTCGAGGCGCGGCGCCTCGCCTCGCACCCGCTGAACGCGCGCCTCGCCGCGGAGCACTTGATGATGGCCTACAATCGCGCCACACTTGCCTGAGCCATGAGCGAAGCCGCCACCGACACCGCGACGCGACCGGGAGTCTTCTCCCTCGTGATCCGCTCCAAGGCCGCCCTCTACGCGGCGTGGATCCCGCTGCTGCGAGGCGGCGGCATCTTCGTACCCAGCACGCGCGAGCACCGCCTGGGCGAGGAGGTCATGGTGCTGCTGTCTCTTCTCGACGACAGCACCAAGATCCCGATCCAGGGGCACGTGGCCTGGGTCAACCCGGCGCACGCGGCCAGCAACCGCCCGCAGGGCTTCGGCGTGCAGCTGCCCGACAACGAGACCTGCCGCGATCTGAGGAAGCGGGTCGAGGGACTCCTCGCGGGGGCGCTGCAGTCCTCGCGGCCGACGCACACCCTGTAGGCCGCGCCGGCCGGAGGCGGGCGCCGGTAGAATCCGCGTCATGCTCGTCGATTCCCACTGCCACCTCGATTTTCCCGAACTGCGTGGCGAGCTGCCGGCGCTGCTGGAGCGCATGACGGCCAACGGCGTGACCCACGCCCTCACCATCTCCACCACCCTCGCGGGCTTTCCCGGCGTGCTCGAGGTGGCCCGTTCGCGTCCCAACCTGTGGTGCACGGCGGGCGTGCACCCCGACGAGCGGCGCGACGGGCGCGAGGCGAGCGTCGAGGAGCTGGTCGCGCTCGCGGCCGACCCCAAGGTGGTGGCCATCGGCGAGACCGGCCTGGATTACTTCCGGGTCGAGGGCGACACCGGCTGGCAGCGCGAGCGCTTCCGGGTGCACGTGCGCGCCGCGCGGGCCTGCGGCAAGCCGCTCGTCATCCACACCCGCGAGGCGGCCGCGGACACGCTCGCGATCCTCGAGGAGGAGGGCGCGCGCGAGGTCGGCGGCGTGATGCACTGCTTCACGGAATCGGCGGAGGTCGCCGAGGCCGCGATGCGCCTGGGCTTCCTCATCTCGTTCTCGGGGATCGTCACCTTCAAGAACGCGCAGGCGCTCAAGGACGTCGCGCGGCGGGTGCCGCTCGAACGCATGCTGGTCGAGACGGACTCGCCCTATCTCGCGCCCGTCCCGCACCGGGGACGCACCAACGAGCCGTCCTTCGTGCGCCACGTGGCCGAGGAGATCGCGCGGCTCAAGGAAGTCCCGCTGGAGGCGGTGGCCGAGGCGACCACGCGCAACTTCTTCGCCCTTTTCCGCGGCGCCCGCGCCGCGGCCTGAGGCCGATGCCCACGACCGCACCGGGCCTCCTGGCCTACTGCCGGGCGGGCTTCGAGAGGGAGTGCGCGCAGGAGCTCACGGCACTCGCCGGCGAGGCCGGCGTGACGGGCTTCGTGAAGGCGCGACCGGAAAGCGCCTTCGCGCTCTTCCAGCCCCACGACGGCGCCGCGGCCGTGGCGCTCGCCCGAAGAGTCGACGCCACGGCGCTCGTCTTCCCGCGCCAGGTCATCCGATGCGGCGAATTGCTGGCCGACCTTCCCGTGGGAGATCGCGTCTCGCCCATCGTGGCGGCCGCCGTGCCCCTGGGAACGGCGTTCCGCGAGCTATTCCTGGAGACGCCGGACACCAACGACGGCAAGTCGCTCGCGGCGCTGGCCCGCCCGCTCGGGCCGCACCTGCGCCGGGCGCTCGCGCGCGCGGGCGTGGCGCTCGACGCCGCCGACGCGCCGGAGCGGCTCCACGTCTTCTTCCTGGGAGGCTCGGCCTGCCACGTCGGCGTCTCCCGCGTGGGGGCCTCCTCGCCCTGGCCCATGGGAATCCCGCGGCTTCGCATGCCGCACGGGGCGCCCTCGCGCTCGACCCTCAAGCTCGCCGAGGCGCTGGCGCTCTTCGTGGGAGAGGAGCGCGTGGCGAAGCGCATGCGCCCGGGCATGACCGCGGTGGACCTGGGCGCCTCGCCCGGCGGCTGGACCTGGCAGCTCGTCCGCCGCGGCCTCATGGTCACCGCCGTCGACAACGGTCCCATGGACCCGGCCCTCATGGAGTCGGGGCAGGTGAAGCACCGGCGCGAGGACGGCTTCCGGTTCCGCCCCGCCGAGCCGGTCGACTGGATGGTCTGCGACATGGTCGAGACCCCGTCGCGGGTGTGCGCGCTCGCCGCCCGGTGGGTCGCCGAGGGCTGGTGCCGCGAGGCGATCTTCAACCTGAAGCTGCCGATGAAGAAGCGCTGGGAGGAGGTGGGCCGCGCGCGCGAGACGGTGGCGCAGGCCCTGGCCGGGCAGCCGCACCGCTTCCGCGTGAAGCACCTCTACCACGACCGGGAGGAAGTCACCGCGTGGCTCGCGGCAGGCGCGCGCTGAACGCGTGCTAGACTCGCCAGGCCCCCCGCCAAGGAAGAGGAAGAAGAAGCGCATGCCCCGAATCGTCATCTCCGAAAGCATGGACGCCCCGGCCGTGGCCGCCCTGGTGCGCGACTTCGACGTCGACTACCGGCCGGGCCTCGTCGACGACGAGGCGGCGCTCGCCGCCGCCCTGGCGGACGCCGACGGCTGGATCGTGCGCAACCGCACGCAGGTGCGCGGGGCGGCGCTCGCCGCGGCGAGGCGCCTGCGCGTGGTGGGCCGCCTGGGCGTGGGCCTGGACAACATCGACCTCGCCACCTGCGCCGAGCGCGGCATCGAGGTCATCCCGGCGACCGGGGCCAACGCCGAATCGGTGGCCGAGTACGTGCTCGCGATGGCGATGGTCCTGCTTCGCGGCGCGGCCTACCTCTCGACCGCGGCCGTGGCGGCGGGACGCTGGCCGCGGCAGATGCTCTCGCAGGGCCGGGAGGTCTCGGGCAAGACCATCGGCCTGGTGGGCTTCGGCAGCATCGGCCGCGTGACGGCGCGCAAGGTGGGCGCCATGGGCATGCGCGTGGTCGCCTTCGACCCCGTGGTGCCGGCCGACTCGCCCGCGTGGGCCGAGCTCGGCGTGGCGCCGCTGCCCCTGGACGAGCTCCTAGCGCGCTCCGACGTCGTGTCGCTGCACCTGCCGCTCACCGACTCGACGCGCGGCCTGATCGGGGAGGCGCGCCTGGCCCGGATGAAGGCCGGCGCCATCCTGATCAACTCGGCACGCGGAGGCATCGTCGACGAGGCCGCGCTCGCCAGGGCGCTGTCGTCGGGGCGCCTGGGCGGCGCCGCGCTCGACGTCTTCGACCGCGAGCCCCTYGCGGCGGGCAGCGTCCTGGCCGAGGCGCCCAACCTCATCCTCACGCCGCACGTGGCCGGCGTCACCCTCGAGTCCAACGAGCGCGTGAGCGGCATCATCGCCGAGCGCGTGGCCTCGTTCCTGGGCGCCGCGCGGGGCTAGCGCCGCCAGACCTGCAGCAGGTTGTTGTAGGCGTCCGTCCAGAGGCGCCAGTCGGGCTGCGGGGCCACCGGCTCGGTGGACGCGACGATCTCCGGGCGCAGGATGAGGGGCTTCCAGCGCGTGAGCAGCACCCAGTCGCTCGTGGTGGAGCCGTCGTCGCTCGTCTCGTGGACGAAGGCGTACTCCAGGCCGTGCTTCTCGGCGATGGCGAGCAGAACCGGCTTCAGGTCCAGGAAGCGGTTCGAGACGTGGAAGGCGATGACCCCGCGCGGGTTCATGTGGCGCAGGTAGGCGCCCACGGCCTCCAGCGTGATGAGGTGCACCGGGATCGAGTCGCCGGAGAAGGCGTCCACCGCCAGCACGTCGAATCCCTGCGGGGGCTCGCGCTCGAGGTTCAGGCGGGCGTCGCCCAGGACGATCTCGATCTTCGCCGGGCTGTCGTTGAGGTAGCTGAACTGCTCGCGCGCGATGCGCGGCACGGCCGGGTTGATGTCGTAGAAGCGGTAGGTGTCGTCCGCGTCGCCGTAGGTGGCGAGCGTGCCGGCGCCCAGGCCGATGACGCCCACCTTGATGGCGCGGCCCTCGTGGGCGAGGATCGCCATGCCGATGCCCGAGCCCGGCTTGTAATAGGTGGTGGCGGCGCGGCGGTACTTCTCGCTCATCCACTGCTCGCCGTGCAGGATCGCGCCGTGCACGAGGGAGCGGTAGCGCGTGTCGGGATCGCCCTCGCGCGCCAGCACCTCCTTCACGCGCAGCACGCCGTAGAAGTTGCGCTCGACGAGCACCGTGTCCTCGCGCAGGTGCTCCACGCGCCAGGCGAGCGCGCCCGTCGTGAAGAGCGAGACCGCGGCGAACATGGCCACGATGGGCCTGGGCCGGTCGAGGTTGAGGTAGAGCGCCAGCATCGCCACGACCGCGAGCGCGATCTCGAGCTCGAGGTAGCCCGGCAGCGTGAGCGGGGCCACGATCCCCACCAGGATCCCGCCCGCCACCCCGCCCAGGGAGACGACCAGGTAGAAGAGCGTGAGGTGCCTGGCGCCCGGGCGAAGGCGCGCGAGCTCGCCGTGGCAGAACATGCACACGAAGTACAGCCCCGCGGCGAACACGCCGACCTGCCAGACGAGCTCGAACTGCAGGCGCTTGTCGGCCAGGAACCACGCCATGACGCACAGGATCCAGACCAGGAACCCGAGGTATGCGTCGCGCCGGTACCAGCGCGTGCCCTCGAAGCACAGGATGAAGGTGAGGAGGTAGATCGCGAGCGGGATCACCCACAGCATCGGGATCGAGGAGACGTTCTGGGTGAGGTGGTTGGAGACCGCGAGCAGCATCACCGAGCCCATCGTGGCGAGTACCAGCCACAGGACGAGCGTTGCGGCGCCCGGCCGCGGCTCGGCCTCCTCCTCCTCGCTCATGGCGGCGCGGGCGAGGGGAGGAAGCCCGCGGCTGCGCCAGGCGAGCGCCCCGCAGACCAGCACGAACAGCGCGTAGCCGCCGGACCAGGCCCAGGACTGCTGCGGGCTCGCGAGCCAGGGCTCGAAGAGGAACGGGTAGCCCAGCAGCGCGAGCATCGAGGCGAAGTTGGACAGCGCGAAGAGGCGGTAGGGGCTCGAGCCGGGAAACTCGCGCGCGAACCAGGCCTGGATGAGCGGGCTCGTCGAGGAAAGCAGGAAGTAGGGCAGCCCCACGGTGGAGAAGAGGAGCAGCAGGATGCGCGCCACCGGGTTCTCGTCCCCCGCGGGCTTCCACGCCTCCGCGGGCACGATGGGCAGGAAGACGAGGCTCGCCACGAGGAGCGCCACGTGGATCGCGTTCTGGCGCGGGGAGGTCAGCCGGCTGGAAAGCCAGTGGGAGTAGGCGTAGCCCAGCAGCAGCACGAACTGGAAGAACACCATGCAGGTGGTCCAGACGACCGCCGCGCCGCCGTACCAGGGCAGGACCTGCTTGGCCAGCACGGGCTGCACGAGGAAGAGCAGGAAGGCGCTCAGGAAAATGGTGGCGGCGTGCAGCAGCATCGCGCGTTCTTCGCCTGTTTTTCTGGGACTGCGTGGAGAGCGCGGAATGTTAGCACGCGGTGGCGCCCGGTCGCGTTGCTATACTCGGTCCCGATGCTTGCCCGAATCGTGCGCGTGGCGCTCCTCGTGGAGCTCGCGGCCTGGGCCGCGCTCGGCGGCTGGCTCGGCGCCGGCCCGCTCGCGCTGGCGGCCCTGGTCGTGGCCGCGCCCGCGGCGCTTCGCCTGGCCATCATCGTCGTCTCCTTCGCCCTCGCGCGCCAATGGGGCTCGCCGCGCGAGCCCGGGGAGGAGATCGGCCCCGGCGCGGGTTTGGCGATGGTGGCCGAGGAGTGGCTGGCGATGCTCGCCAACAACTTCGCCTGGCTTCCCTTCGAGAATGCGGTGCTTCGCCCGGATCCCGTCCCGGCGCCGCAGGCCACGCTTCCCGTGATCCTCGTGCACGGCTACTTCTCGAACCGGGGAACGCTCTGCCGGCTGGCCGAGGCGCTGGACCGCGCCGGCACCGGTCCCGTCATCGTGCCGAGCCTGCCCGCGGTCGTGGCCCCGATCGAGACCTTCGCCGCGCACCTCGAAATCGTCGTCCGGGAGGTGACGGACGCGAGCGGGCAGGGACGCGCGATCCTCGTCTGCCACAGCATGGGCGGGCTCGTCGCGCGCACGTATCTGCAGGCCCACGGCGCGGGCCGCATCGCCGGGATCGTGACCCTCGGCAGTCCCCACCACGGCAGCGCGCTGGCGGTGCTGGGGTCCGGGGAGAACGGCCGCCAGATGCGGCCCGGGAGCGACTTCCTGCGCCGCCTCGGGGAGGGGGAGGCCGTGCGCCCTCCGAGCGTGCCGCTCCTGTCCGTGTTCACCGCGCACGACAACCTGGTCGCGCCGCAGGAGTCCAGCCGCCTCGACTGGGCGCGAAACGTGCGCATCGCGGGGGTGGGGCACCTCGCCATGCTGGCCGATTCGCGCGTGCACCTCGCCGTCGGCGAGGAGATCGCGCGCCTGCGGGCGCAGGCCGCGGCCTAGAGCAGCGCGAGGACTTCCTCGGCGTGGTTGGCCGCGTCGGGGTCGTCGATCACGTGGGCGATGCGGCCCTTTTCGTCGATGATGAAGGTCACGCGCTCGGCCATGCCCACGATCGCCTTGGCGGCCGCGAGGAGGCCCCCGCCCCCGATCGTGCCGTAGGCGCGCCCGACGACGCCGCCCTTGTCCGCGAGCAGCGGAAAGTTGAGGCGGTACTTCTCCGCGAATCTCCGGTGCGAGGCCTCGTCCTGCGTCGAGACCCCGAGGATGGCCGCCCCCTTGGCCGCGATCTCGGCGTTGTGGTCGCGCAGGGAGCAGGCCTGCTTCGTGCAACCCGGCGTGTCGTCCATGGGGTAGAAGTACATGACGAGCTTGCGACCGCGGAACTCACGCAGGCTCACGGTGGCGCCGCCGGTGGTCACCCCGGAGAAGTCGGGGGCCCGGTCACCGGGCTTCGGACGAGCGGCCACGGATCAACCCGCCTTGGGCAGCACCACCACGAGCAGCGTGGCGAGCGGACCGAGAAGGATCGAGAGGGCGAACCATGCGAGCCCGCTGCGGTTCTTGGCCTGYGCGAGGCCGGCGTTGATGAGGGCGAGGGTTCCCCAGCCGACGAAGAACGGCGCGGCGATGAGCGTTTCCATGGCGAGTCCCCCCTTACCAGTGAATGCCCTGCGTGATCTGCGCGAAGGCGACCTGCTCGGGCGAGAGCGCGACGTCCTTCGAGCCTTCCTTCTTGCCCTGCGCCGCGGTGGAGTCCGGGAACATCCGGAAGGCGGTGTTGAGGATGATCTGCGTGGCCTTGGGCGCCACCGCGTGCAGGAGCGCCCCGAAGACGCCCAGGCGCGTGGCGATGCGCACGGGCTTGTAGACGATCGCCTCGACCACGAGGTCGGCGGCCTGTTCCGGGGTGAGCGTGGGCACGTGGTTGTAGAGCTTGGTGGGCGCGATCATCGGCGTCTTCACGAGCGGCATGTTGATCGTGGTGAAGGCGATGTTGTTGTCCGAGAACTCGCTCGCCGCGCAGCCGGTGAAGGAGTCGAGCGCGGCCTTGGAGGCGACGTAGGCCGAGAAGCGCGGGGCCTGGGTGAGCACGCCGATGGAGGAGATGTTGATGATGTGGCCGTGCCGGTGCTTCATCATCGACGGCAGGAACCCCATGATCAGGCGCAGGCTCCCGAAGTAGTTGAGCTGCATCGTGCGCTCGAAGTCGTGGAAGCGGTCGAAGGAGGACGCGATGCCCCGCCGGATGGAGCGCCCGGCGTTGTTCACCAGGTAGTCGCAGTGCCCGAACTCCTTGAGCACCGTGGCCACGAGCCGGTCGCAGTCGGCGAGGTCGGCGAGGTCGCAGGAGACGAAGCGGCCCTTGCCGCCGAGCGCCTTGATGCGCGCCATCACCGGCGCGGCCTTCTCCGGGTCGCGCGCCACGACCACCACCTGGGCGCCGGCCTCGGCCATCTTGTAGGCCGTCGCCTCGCCGATCCCCGAGGTGCCGCCGGTGATCACGATCACCTTGCCCTTCACCTTGCCGGCGAGCGAGCGGTCGATGAAGAGGTCGGGGTCGAGGTGGCGCTCCCAGTAGTCCCAGAGTCGCCAGGCGTAGTCCTCCAGCGCGGGCACGGCGATCCCGGAGCCCTTGAGCGCCTTGGCGCACTCGCGGTTGTCGAAGCGCGTGGGGTAGTTCACGAACTTGAACATGTCCTGCGGGATGCCCAGGTCCGAGAGGACCTGCTTCTGGATGCGCCGCACGGGCGCCAGCGACATCGCCGAGTCGATCACGAAGTCGGGGATGAAGCCGAACATCTTGGCGTTGAGCCGCATCGTCATCTGCGGCGCGTGCGCCGCCTTGGCGAAGAGGTTCAGGATCTCGCCGATGCGCCGCGGCTCCGGATCCGTGAGGTGGAAGCAGCAGCCGTCCAGGCCCTTGCGGTGGGCGATGTGGTCCATCGCGTCGACCACGAAGTCCACCGGCACGATGTTGATGCGCCCGCCCTCGATGCCTACCGTGGGAACCCACTGGGGCAATGCCTTGCGCATCTTCTGGATGAGCTTGAAGAAGTAGTAGGGCCCGTCGATCTTGTCGATTTCGCCGGTCCTCGAGTGCCCGACCACGATCGCCGGCCGGTAGACTCGCCACGGCCGCTTGCACTCCTTGCGCACGATCCCCTCGGAGTCGTGCTTGGTGCGGAAGTAGGGGTGGTCGAGCTCCTCGGCCTCCTCGAACATGTCCTCGCGGAAGACGCCGTCGTAGAGCCCGGCGGCCGCGATCGAGCTCACGTGGTGGAAGCAGCCGGCCTGCACCGCCTCGGCGAAGCGCACGGCGTTGCGCGTGCCGTCGATGTTGGCCTTCTCCTGGCTTTCGGCGTCGGCGGAGAGGTCGTAGACGGCCGCCAGGTGGAAGAGGTGATCCACCTTGCCCTTGAGCCTGGCGAGGTCCGCGGCCGACACCCCCAGCTTCGGCTTCGCGAGGTCGCCCACCACGGCCACGACGCGCTTCTCTTCCTTGCCCCAGCGCGCGCGCATCGCGTCGAGCTTCTTCACCGAGCCGCGCCGCACCAGCACGAAGACCGTGCCTTCGCGCTCGAGGAGGCGGTCGATGAGGAAACGGCCGATGAAGCCGGTGCCGCCGGTCACGAAATAGGACATGGAATTCTCCTCGGGTGTGCGCTGGGGTCCGGGGCGAATGATACACGCGCGCCCCGCGGCGCCCGCCGCTTCGCGGGGCGCGAGTTTTAGTGTGCCCCCTCTAATCCTTTCGCCTACCGTGGAAGCTGGAACCGAGGGCATTTTCGCCCCGGCTGCCGCCAGGGGCCCGCGAGGGCGAGGCGGCAATTGATGACCGACGAAAGGACGACAATGGCCCGCACGACCCGCAACACCCGCAGCCGCAGGACCGGCAGCGCAGGCATCACGCCCGCGCGTGCCGCCCGTACGATCCGAACCTCCGCGCAGAAGGCCCTCGAGGCCGGCGTCCAGGCCGCCTCGGGAGTCCGGCAGTCCGCGGTGGGCGCGTTCGACGCGCTCGTCAAGCAGGGTGCCGCGCTCGAGGCCCGCAGCCGCCGCGCCGCTGTCGCCAAGGCCGAGAAGGCGCGCGAGGCGGCTTGCGCCCGCGCCGAGGAAGCCCGCACGAAGACCGTCGAGGCCGTTTCCCACCTCGAGAAGGTCTTCGAGCAGCGCGTCTCCAAGGCGATCTCCAAGCTCGGCGTGCCGACCACGAAGGACGTGAAGGCGCTGTCCCGGCAGGTGGCCGAGCTGCAGGCGAGCGTCGACCGGCTGCATCGCGCACGCGCGCGCGCCGCGCGCTGAGCGATGAGCCGCGACCGGGCGCGGACGAAGGTCGCCGCGCCGGGGGCGAGGCCCCGTCTGGGCCTCGCCTTGGCGGGCGGCGGGCCTTTCGGCGCCATCTACGAGATCGGCGCCCTGATGGCCATCGAGGAGGCGATGGAGGGGCTGCGCCTGCACGAGATGGACGTCTACGTGGGCGTGAGCGCCGGCAGCTTCCTCGCGGCCGGGCTCGCCAACGGGATCCCGATCTCGGAGATCTACGGCATCTTCATCGACGGTGAGGAGGCGGAGGGGGCACTGACGCCGGAGGTGTTCATGCGCCCGGCCTTCCGCGAGTACCTGGAGCGGGCGCGAAGCGTGCCGCCGCTGCTCGCCAGGTCGCTGCTCCAGTACGCCCGCCAGCCCTTCGCGCGCGGGGCGCTCGAGTCCTTCGCCGCCCTGGGCCGCGCGATCCCCACCGGGGTCTTCGACAACGACACCATCCGGCGCTACCTGCACGCCGTATTCACCCAGCCGGGCCGCACCGACGAGTTCGGCGGGCTCGAGCGAAGGCTCTATCTCGTGGCCACCGACCTGGACACCGGCGAGAGCGTGAGCTTCGGCCGCCCGGGCCACGACCGCGTCCCCATCTCGCAGGCCGTGCAGGCGAGCGCGGCCCTGCCGGGGCTCTTCCCGCCGGTGGAGATCGACGGGCGCTTCTTCGTCGACGGCGCCCTGAGGAAGACGCTGCACGCCTCCGAGGCCCTCGACGACGGCGCCCGGCTGGTGATCTGCGTGAACCCGCTGGTGCCCTACGACGCGAGCCTCGCCGCCGAGAAGGGGAAGGGGCGCCACCGCACCCTCGTCGAGGGCGGGCTCCCCGTGGTGCTCTCGCAGACCTTCCGCGCCATCATCCACTCCCGCATGGCCGTCGGGATCTCGAAGTACCGCAGCCTCTACCGCGGCGCCGACGTGGTGCTCTTCGAGCCCGACGCCGACGACAGCGAGATCTTCTTCACCAACATCTTCAGCTACGCGACCCGCATCCGCCTCTGCGAGCACGCCTACGAGCGCACCCGCCGCGACCTGCTGCGGCGCCGCCACGAGCTCGGGCCGGCGCTCGCGCGCCACGGCGTGCGCCTGCGGCTCGACGTCCTTCGCGACGCCAACCGGGCGATCGGGCGCTTGCCGAGGCACCGCCCGGGCGCGCTGGCTGCCTGGCGGCTGCCGGAGGCCGCCGCCGAGCTTCGCGACACGCTGGTCGAGCTTCGCCGCTGGCTCGCCGCCGGAGATCGCGCCCCGGCGTGATAACCTTCCCGGCCATGGCGAAAGCTCCCGCCGGCCGGCCCGCCCTCGACGGCAACGCGGTGCGCACCCAGCGCACGCGGGAGCGCATCCTCGCCGTGAGCCTGGGCCTGTTCAACGCCCGCGGCGAGGCGCACGTGACCACGGGAATGATCGCCGACGAGCTCGGGATCAGCCCCGGCAACCTCTACTACCACTTCCGGAACAAGGACCAGATCGTCGAGCGCCTCTTCGACCGCTTCGAGGAGCGCATCTCCATCGAGCCACCGGCGGCCGCGGGCGGCGCCGGGGCGATCGAGGACCTGTGGCTCTACCTGCACCTCATGTTCGAGGCCATCTGGGACTACCGCTTCCTGTACCGCAACCTCGACGACATCGTCGGCCGCAACCGCCGGCTGCGACTGCACTTCAACCGCATCGTGGAGACGAAGCTCGCGGCGGTGGAGGGCCTTTGCCACGGCCTGGCGCGCGCGGGCCTGCTCGAGGCGAACGCCGGCGAGATGCGCGCGCTGGCGCTCAACGTGCTGGTCGTGGCCACCTACTGGCTCAACTTCCAGGCGGTGCGGGGCGGGCACGAGTCGGGCGATCCGCGCGATCCGGGCCTCGGCGCCTTCCAGGTGATGTCCCTCGTGGCGCCCTACCTCGCCGGGGAGGCGAGGCGGCATTTCGAGCGCCTGGGGCGCGAATACGTGCGATAGCGAGGAGGATTGTCCGATGGCGAAGGCGAAATGGAAGGCGTTCCCCTACCCCGAGAAGTCCTACGCGTACCCCGGCGAGGCGCTCAGGAAGCACTGGGACCGGCTGCACCGGGGCGACTGCGAGGCGTTCCCGAAGGACCCCCGGGTGCAGGAGGCCTGGCGCGCGTATCACCGCGGGGACTTTGCCGAGGCGGTGGCCCTGGGGCTGGAGTCCGGCGGGTCCG
Source organism: Betaproteobacteria bacterium (assembly GCA_003105245.1). GTDB lineage: Bacteria > Pseudomonadota > Gammaproteobacteria > Burkholderiales > Usitatibacteraceae > FEB-7. The sequence continues at coordinate 22,583 of PQAI01000163.1, forward strand.
GGATCACCGTCGCCAACAAGGCGCGCTCGATCTACGCCAACGGCATGGAGTCCAAGCCCGCCGTCCGGCTGGCGCTCTTCCAGGAATCCATGGAGCAGGCGGAGGAGCAGGTCGCCGCGGAGCCGAAGAACCCCAATGCCCACTACCAGTTCGCCTACGCGGCGGGGCGCTACAGCCAGGGCATCTCGGTGGCCAAGGCACTCGCCCAGGGGCTGGGCGGGCGAATCCGCGCCGCGCTGGAGGCCACGCTGAAGCTCGCTCCAAAGCACGCCGAGGCCCACATCGCCATGGGCACCTACCACGCCGAGGTGATCGACAAGGTGGGCGCGCTCGTCGGCGGCCTCACCTACGGGGCGAAGAAGGACGCCGGCGAGGAGCACTTCCGCAAGGCGATCAAGCTCATGCCCGACTCGGCCATCGCCCACGTCGAGTTCGCCAACGGCCTGGTGATGATGCACGGCAAGAAGGCGCTCGCGGACGCTTCCGCCCTCTACATGAAGGCGGCGGCGTTCGAGCCGCGCGACGCGATGGAAAGGCTCGACGTCGAGGCGGCCAAGGCGGAACTCGAGTGACGGGCCGAGCCGACTCGGGTTGTTGCACGACGGCGACGCAGAGGGAAGAAAGCGCGTTTTCAGAGTGAAAATCCATTGACAAACGCTTTTTGCCGCGTGCATCCTCTCGCCTGTCACGCCTCTCACGGGCGAGATTCTGCAGAACCAAACGTCACCATCTGATTGGAGGATTCCGAATGGCAGCGAAGAAAGCCAAGAAACCCGCGGCGAAGAAGCCGGCGGCCAAGAAGCCCGCCGCGAAGAAGCCGGCCGCCAAGAAGGCCGCCGCGAAGAAGCCGGCCGCCAAGAAGGCCGCCCCCAAGAAGTCGGGCGCCAAGCGCAAGCCGAACGCCGCCTTCATGAAGCCCCTCACGCCGAGCCCCGCGCTCGCCGCCGTGATCGGTGCCGCCGCCCAGCCGCGCACCGAAGTGACCAGCAAGCTGTGGGCCTACATCAAGAAGAACGGCCTGCAGGACAAGGTCAACAAGCGCAACATCAACGCGGACGACAAGCTGCGTGAAGTCTTCGGCGGCAAGAAGACCGTCTCGATGTTCGAGATGACCAAGCTGGTTTCCAAGCACCTGAAGTAACGGTGTCCGTGCCGGCGCCAGCCGGCCGGTGCATGAAGAGCGGGCCGGCTTTCGCCGGCCCGTTTCATTTCGGGGCCGACTTCAGCCCAGGAAGCCCAGGTCGGGAGTCGCGAACYGGGGCAGGTTCGGGAAGATCGTGACGAGCTCGGCGGGACCGACCCCGAACCAGGCCGCGAGGGTGGCGGCGTACTGGTCGAYCGAGGTCGTGGGTATCCACAGCCCCCCGCTGCCGGTGTCGTCCGGCCCGCCGCGCACGAGCGTCGGAAATGTGCCGTAGATCCCGCCGCCGCGCACGGCTCCGCCCGCCACGAGGTGGTGGTTGCCCCAGGCGTGATCGGATCCGCGCCCGTTCGACGGGAAGGTGCGGTTGAAGTCCGAGGCGGTGAAGCTCGTCACGAGGTCCGCGCAATCGAGTTCCACCGTCGCGTCGTAAAGGGCCGCCATGGCGTCGCTCACCTCGGCCAGGAGTTCCGCCTGGCGCCCTCGCTGCTCGTCGCCGTGGGTGTCGAATCCTCCCAGGGAGGCGAAGAAGACCTGGCGCTTCAGGCCCAGGGCCTGCCGCACGGCGAGCAGCCGGGCGATCATCTCCATCTGGTTGCCCAGCCCGGTGTCGGGGAAGACCGTCGCGAATGGCGGCACCGCGGCGAGGGCGGTGGCCAGGACTTCCTGGTTCTGGATCGCGCGCTCGATCACGTCGTTCCACGCGCCTTCGAAGAGGTTCGCGGAAGGCAGCGCCAGCAGCTCGGAGATGCCCCTCGAGACCGGGTCGGTCGCGGACGCCCCCTTGTAGAAGTCGAAACCCAGCAGGTTTCCGGGGGAGACCTTGAAGGAAGAGAGGGTCGTGCCGACCTCGAACAGGTTGTTCCCGGACACGGAGATGAGCGTGGAACTGGTGTTGGTCCCGTTGGCGCTCTTCACGAGGTCTCCCAGGCGCCCGCCCCAGCCCGTGCGCGGGGCGCCGTCGGAGATCGAGCTCTGCCATTGCGCCTGCTGGTCGCTGTGGGAGTAGAGATCGGGCGGAATGGGCACCGAGCGGGCCTGGAACTGCTGGCGGGTCGTCGGCACCCGCAGGGGGCCCGCGTTGGCCACGATCGCCGCCTTTCCCTCGTTGAACAGGTCCCGGAAGCCCGCCATCGACGGATGCACGGCGAAGGTGCGGCCCGGGGTGTTCGAGACGTTCAGGGGAAGCAGGCTCGCCTGGGCCAGGGCGAGCGCCGGCGTGCGCCCGGTGGAATACTGCAGGTACTCCGTCGGGCTCGTCGGGATCACCATGTTGTTGCCGTCGTTCCCGCCGAAAAGGAAGATGCACACGAGCGCCCGGTAGTCCTCGCCGAGCGCCTTCGGCACCGGCGGGGAAAGGGTCGCGGCGGCCGCGATTCGCTGCAGGTCGCCCCAGGCGCCGGCGCCGGCCGTGGCCGCGCACGCCGCGGCGAGCTGCTTCAGGAATTGGCGTCGAGTCTTCATGTCCTGTCTCCGTGTCACTTCTGGATGGCGAACTCGGGGGAAAGGGCCACCATGGTCAAGGCCGCCTTAACCCGATTGGTGATGGCCGAGGTGTCCCCCGTCTTGGGCACGGGCAGGCGCCACACGGCGGCGACGATGGCATTTCGCGTCGCCGGGGTCATGGCGCCGTTCATGAACAGGATGTTCAGCCGGTCCACGAGGGCCGCGGGGTCGGAGGCCAGGGCATTGAGCCCGGTCAGGTCCATCGTGAGCCGCGTGTCTCCGCTGCCGTAGTAGCCGTTCTTCGCCAGGTGCGCGAAGAAGTTGAGCCCGCCCACCATGCTGGTCTCCGTGGTGATCTGGAACTCCGGCGCGACCAGGCCCGCGGCGGCGAGCGCCCCGGGATGGCGGTAGTTGGGAGAGAAGAAGTTGAACACGCTGGGCGCGAGGAGCGGGCTCTGGTTCAGTCCCGCGTCCGCGTCGTCCAGGGCATGGATGCGATTGCGCCCGCTCGGGCTCGTCGCCTTGAAGGCGCGCAGGAAATTCGCGAAGCGGATGACGGGTTCGCGCTGCTTGCCCCAGCCGGGCTGGGCGGCGCGGTTGAGGTCGCGCGCTTCCGGGTCGAGCAGCACGGCCCGGATCACCGCGAGCAGGTCGCCGCGGACGCCCTGGCCGTTGTTGGCGAACGCGGCGGCCACGCGGGCGATGTAGGCCGGGCTCGGATTGGAGGTCACGAAGCGCTGGATGAGCTGGCGGCCGACGAATGGCCCCACGTTCGGGTGGCGGAAGATCGCGTCGAGCGCGTCCTGCAGGTCCTTGCGCGCCCCCTGGCCGGCAGGCAGCGTGATGCCGTCGAAGAGGGTCTTGGGTCCCGTGTCGTGCCACGATTCCCACGGGACCATGGGTTCCAGCCAGTTCTCCTTCGGCGGGTTGAAGGTCGACGGCTGGCTCGTGTCGTTGCCCGCGAAGTTCCAGCCGGTGAAGGCCGCCGCGAGCGCCTTCACGACGGATTCGTCGTAGGTGGGCACCGGCTGCCCGGCCGCGTCGAGGACGCGGCTGCCGTCCTGGTTGAGCTTGTACAGGCCGATGGAGAAGAGCTGCATCACCTCGCGGGCGTAGTTCTCGTTGGGATGCGTGCCCTTCGCCGGGTCGGCCTTGCGGCTGCCGATCATGTTCAGGTAGTAGCCCATGGCCGGGTGCAGCGTGACGTCCTCGAGCAGCTTGCGGTAGTTCCCGAAGGCGTTTCGATTGAGCATGTCCATGTAGGACGCCATCGCGTAGGTGTCGAGGTCGGGCGCGACGTTGGAGATCACGAAGATCTCCGAGAGCGCGAAGGACACCCGGGCGCGAAGCTGTCCCGGCTCGGTCAGCCACTGCTGCCAGATGGCCTCGTAGGCGCGCTTCTCGCTGACCGATTCGCCGGCGGCCTTGCGGTCGTTCACGTACTGCACGTGGGACCGGGCCTGGAACCCCCGCCCCTGGACCTGGTTCTGGATCCAGTTCTCGTAGCCCACGGCCTTCAGGGCGTCGATCTCTTCAGTTCCCCACATGCCGAAAGTGGCCTGCGTGAGGAAGCGCGCGGCGTCGCGGGTCCTCGAGTCCACCGGGGCGGGGGGGCCGGCGACGAAGATGGCCACCGCGGGGGAGGTGGTCCGGGCGCCGAGGTTGTCGGTCGCGACGGCCGTGACGGACCACGCACCGGGCAGGGGACTCTGCCACGCGGCGTCCCATGGCGACGCCAGCGCCTCGGCCACCTTGACCGTGCCGGCAAAGTACTCCACGCGGGCGACCGTGCCGTCGGGATCGGAGGCGGTGGCCGCCAGCGCCACGCTGGCCCCCGGTTCGATCCACGAACTCTGCGCCGGCGCCTGCAGGAGGACGACCGGCGGCTTGTTGCCCGACGTCGGGGTGCCGGCAACCTTCACCTCGATCGACGCCGTGGCCACCGTCGAGGCGGCGCCCGCGTTGTCCGTGGCCTGGGCGGAGAACTGGTACTTCCCCGCCGGCACATCGGTGATCGTCACCCGGTAGGGGGCCACCGTGACGGTCTTGAAGCTTCCCCTTCCGGTGCCAAGGGAGAACGAGACCTTCGCCACGGTGCCGTCCGGATCGCTCGCGACCGCCTCCAGCGTCAGCGTCGCCGGAGCGATGGCCGGCGTCGAGGCCCCCTTGACCGACAGGCTCAGCGAGGGCGGCAGGTTGCCTCGCAGCCCGGCCAGGGTCGCGCGGGCAGGAGCGGGAAACGCGGCGAGCAACGCGGCGACGAACGTCGTCACGCGTAGCAGCTGTCGCGCGAGGGGTCCGCAAGCGCGGAAAGCGAACGAGGCGGGCACGGTCTTCCTCCAGAGAATCGCGGGTCGATGCAGGTCGATGGCAACTTTGATGCCATGTCCGCAAGTCCTTGATTCCACGCGTCCGTGCGCGTGGCGGTCGCCTCGAAACGTCGCTGCGAGGCAACACCCGGCCGCGCGGCGCAAGTCGCGTCACGCAGGGAGAGGAGCGGTCCTAGAGACCGCGGAAGCGCCTGGGGACCTTGATGGCGGGAGCGGAGGAGGATGGCCCGGCCTTGGCGCGCGCGGCCTTCTTCTTCCTCGCCGGTGGCGACTCGGAGAGCGCGGGAGGCGGCGACGCGTCCTCCTCCTCCCAGGGAGACATGAGCGTGAGCCACATGAGCTTGTCGAACTCGCCGGCGAAGCGAGCGACGATGCGGTCGGGGTCCGGCACGAGCCCCACGTCCGAGAT
>PQAI01000164.1 GCA_003105245.1 Betaproteobacteria bacterium
GGCACGAAGGCCGTGGCCGAGGCGATCGCCGCCTCGCCCGCCTTTTCCATCGCCGGCGGCGGCGACACGCTGGCGGCCATCGCGAAGTACGGCGTCACCGACAGGATCGGCTACATTTCGACGGGCGGCGGCGCGTTCCTCGAGTTCCTCGAGGGCAAGGTGCTCCCGGCCGTGGAAGTGCTGGAATCGCGGGCGGCAGGCTAGCCTGGCGGCGCCGCGGGGAAGCGGCGCGGACGAACGACAACAAGGGGGGAGCCCCGGGAAATGCGAAGCACCAAGATCGTGGCCACGCTCGGCCCCGCCTCGAGCGATCCCGCCGTCCTCGAGCGCATGATGCGCGCCGGGGTGGACGTCGTGCGCCTGAACTTCTCGCACGGCACGACGGCCGACCACGAGGCCCGCGCGGAGCTCGTGCGCGAGACCTGCCGCAAGGTCGGGCGCACCGTGGGCATCATGGCCGACCTGCAGGGCCCCAAGATCCGCGTCGGCAAGTTCAAGGAGGGCAAGATCTCCCTCAAGCCCGGCGACCCCTTCATCCTCGACGCCGCCTGCGAGCTGGGCGACGGCTCGCGCGTGGGCCTGGACTACAAGGAGCTGCCGCGCGACGTGAAGGCGGGCGACGTGCTGCTCCTGGACGACGGCAAGATCGTGCTGGACGTGAAGGACGTGCGCGGCCACGAGATCCACACCGTCACCCGCCACGGCGGCACGCTCTCCAACAACAAGGGCATCAACCGCCAGGGCGGCGGCCTCACCGCGCCCGCCCTCACGCCCAAGGACATCGAGGACATCCGCACGGCCGCGCGCCTGAAGGTGGACTACCTCGCCGTGTCGTTCCCGAAGAGCGGCGCCGACATGTACATGGCGAGGGAGCTGCTGCGCGCCGGCGGCGGGCACGCGCTCCTCATCGCCAAGATCGAGCGCGCCGAGGCGATCCCCGCCCTCGAGGAGATCATGGTGGCCTGCGACGGCATCATGGTGGCCAGGGGCGACCTCGCGGTGGAGGTGGGTGACGCGGCGGTGCCATCACTCCAGAAGAGAATGATCCGGCAGGCCCGGGAGCTCAACAAGCTCACCATCACCGCCACGCAGATGATGGAGTCGATGATCTCCTCGCCCGTGCCCACGCGCGCGGAGGTCTCCGACGTCGCCAACGCCGTGCTCGACGGCACCGACGCCGTCATGCTCTCCGCCGAGAGCGCCTCGGGCCAGTACCCGGTGGAGGCCATCGAGGCCATGGCCCGCGTCTGCATCGAGGCCGAGAAGTCCCAGCCCGTGACGCTGGACAGGGAGTTCCTCGACCGCGTCTTCCAGCGCGTGGACCAGTCCATCGCGATGGCCGCGCTCTTCACCGCCTTCCACCTCAAGGTGAAGGCCATCGCCTCGCTCACGGAGTCCGGCTCGACCGCGCTGTGGATGAGCCGCCTGGAGTTCGGCGTGCCGATCTACGCGCTCACCTCGCAGACCTCCACGCGCTACCGCACCACGCTCTTCCGGGGCGTCTTCCCGCTGATCGTGCGCTACATCGGCCACGACCGCGAGGAGCTGCTGCACGAGGCCGAGTCGGTGCTGGTGAAGAACGGCGCGGCGAAGGAGGGCGACCTGATCGTCGTCACCATCGGCGAGCCCATCGGCAAGTCCGGCGGCACCAACACCATGAAGATCGTGCGCGTCGGCGAGCACCGGCGCGCCTGAGAGACACCGCAACATCCACCATCGACCCGCCCCAGGGCCCCTGACAAAGACCGGAGGAAACATGGCACTCGTATCGATGCGGCAACTGCTGGACCACGCGGCCGAGCACGGCTACGGACTACCCGCCTTCAACGTGAACAACCTGGAGCAGGTGCAGGCCATCATGGAGGCCGCCGCCGAGACCGACAGCCCGGTGATCATGCAGGCCTCCGCCGGCGCCCGGAAGTACGCCGGCGAGACCTTCCTCAAGTACCTCATCGAGGCCGCGGTGCAGACCTACCCCAATACGCCGGTGGCCATGCACCAGGACCACGGCCAGTCGCCGGCCGTGTGCGAGGGCGCCATCAAGCTGGGATTTTCCAGCGTGATGATGGACGGCTCGCTCGAGGCCGACGGCAAGACCATCTCCAGCTACGAGTACAACGTGAACGTCACCAAGCAGGTGGTGGACATGGCGCACCGCCTCGGCGTCTCCGTCGAGGGCGAGCTGGGTTGCCTCGGGTCGCTCGAGACCATGAAGGGCGACAAGGAGGACGGGCACGGCACCGACGCCACGATGACCCGCGAGATGCTCCTCACCGACCCCGAGCAGGCCGCCGACTTCGTGAAGAAGACGGGCGTGGACGCGCTCGCCATCGCCATCGGCACCTCCCACGGCGCCTACAAGTTCACGAGGAAGCCCACGGGCGACATCCTCGCCATCGACCGAATCAAGGCCATCCACGCGCGCATCCCCAACACGCACCTCGTGATGCACGGCTCGTCCTCCGTCCCGCAGGACTTGCTCGCGATCATCCGCGAGTACGGCGGCGAGATGAAGGAGACCTACGGCGTGCCGGTCGAGGAGATCCAGGAGGGCATCAAGAACGGCGTGCGCAAGGTGAACATCGACACCGACATCCGCCTCGCCATGACCGCGGCCACGCGCAAGTTCCTGGCCACCAACCGCAGCGCCTTCGACCCGCGCGACTTCCTCAAGCCCGCGCGCGCCGCCGCCAAGGAGATCTGCAAGCAGCGCTACCAGCAGTTCGGCTGCGCCGGCATGGGCTCGAAGCTGCAGCCCATCGCGCTCGAAAAGATGGCCGCGCGCTACGCCAAGGGCGAGCTCGAGGCCGTGGTCGTCTGACACCCGGGGGAGAAGCCAGAAAGGCGGCACCATGGACCTGTACGAATCGAGCCTGAAGTCCCTGCCCCTCATCGCGCGCGGCAAGGTGCGCGACATCTACGCGGTGGGCGAGGACAAGATGCTGCTCCTCGCGAGCGACCGGCTCTCCGCCTACGACGTCATCATGCCCACGCCCATCCCGGAGAAGGGCCGCGTCCTCACGGAGGTGGCCAACTTCTGGTTCGCGAAGCTCGCGGACATCGTGCCCAACCACCTCACGGGCATCGACCCGGAGAGCGTGGTGGCCCCGGAGGAGCGCGAGCAGGTGCGCGGGCGCTCCATCGTGGTGAAGAGGCTCAAGGCCCTGCCGGTGGAGGCCGTCGTGCGCGGCTACCTCGAGGGATCGGGCTGGAAGGAGTACCAGGAGTCGCAGGGCGTCTGCGGCATCCGGCTGCCGCCGGGGCTGCAGCGCGCCTCCAAGCTCCCGCAGCCCATCTTCACCCCCGCCACGAAGGAGCAGGCGGGCTCGCACGACATCAACATCACCTTCGAGCGCATGGCGGAGATCCTCGGCCGCGAGCGGGCGGAGGAGGTGCGCTCCGTGGCGATCCGGCTCTACACGACGGCCGCGGAGTTCGCGCTCACCAAGGGCATCATCATCGCCGACACGAAGTTCGAGTTCGGCGTGGACGCCGCGGGGAGGCTCCACCTCATCGACGAGATCCTCACGCCGGATTCCTCGCGCTTCTGGCCGCTGGACACCTACAAGGTCGGCGAGAGCCCGGAGAGCTTCGACAAGCAGTACGTGCGCAACTGGCTCGACTCCATCGGCTTCGCGAGGAAGCCGCCGGCACCCCAGGTGCCGCGGGAGGTGGCGCTGAAGACCTCGGARAAGTACCAGGAGGCGCTCAGGCGCCTCGCGGCCTGATGCGACTTGTGCTCCTCGACATGGGGGGCGTCCTCGTCGAGCTGGTCGGCGAGCGTCCCTTCCTGACGATGATGGGCGGCGGCGTGGGCGCCGACGAGATGTGGCGCCGCTGGCTGCACTCGCCCTCGGTGCGGGCGCACGAGACCGGGCGCATGGACACCGCGGCCTTCGCCGAGGAGGCGGTGCGCGAGTTCGGGCTGCCCGTGGGGCCCGACGAGTTCCTCGAGCATTTCCGCAGCTGGCTCGCCGGCCCCTTCGCCGGCGCCCACGAGCTCCTCGACGAGCTCGCCGCGCGCCACCGCACCGCCATCCTCACCAACATCAGCGCCGTGCACTGGCCCATCGCGGAGTCCTACGGGCTCTTCGACAAGGTGGAGCGCGTCTTCGCCTCCTACCGCATGGGGGCCATCAAGCCCGACCGCGACTACTTCGAGATGGCGCTCGCGGAACTTGGCGCCACGCCCGCGGAGGCCGTCTTCTTCGACGATAACGTCGTGAACGTGGAAGGGGCGCGGGCCTGCGGCATCGAGGCGCACGTCGTGCGCGGCGTCGACGAGACGCGCAGCCGGCTTCGCGAGATCGACCTGCTGCCCGCCTGATTTGCCGGCCGTCCTCCCTGCCGGGCGGCTTTCTTGACCGGCAACATCGATCGGCGTCTAATCGGCGCGGGCATCACGACAGAGAAGGGTAAGGGACCAGGCGGTCGCCGGCGCCAAACCCTCGACAAGAAGAATAGGGAGGAACTCCCGTGCGCGCACTCGCCGCCCCCCGCATCCGCTTCGCCGCCGCCCTCTCGGCGCTCGCCTGCCTCGCCTTCCTCAGCCCCGCCGCGAACGCCATCTGGCTCACGGGTTCCATCGCCGCCAGCTCAACGGACGGCGGCTCGGCGCAGATCGACTTCACGTGCCAGGGAGAGAACCCCTGCCGCGGCACCTATGTCGCGCTCTTCCAGGACGGCGGATGCCAAGGCGGCGCGATCGACACGGTCGTCATCACGGGGCTCGACCTGTCGCGCAGCGGCACCGTCTCCGGCACGGCCACGTTCGCCAACTTCATGGACCGTGGCGAGTCGCGTTGGCCCGACGGCTCGTGCCACCACTCGAACGGCCCCTTTCCCAGCTTCTCCACGACGTTCACGGGGACCTGGAACGGCTCGAGCGCGCAGCTCGCCTTCGCCCCCCCCGCCGGCGTGACGATGTCGGGAAGTGCCCGCGTGATGAGCCGTCTCGCGAAAGTCTCGGGTTCGGTGTCCGGCAGCGGCCCGGCGGGATCCGCGAACATCAGCTTCTCGTGCGAGGGAGAGACGCCGTGCGTCGGGAGCGGCACCGCGACGTTCCGCGAAAGCGGCTGCTCGAACAGCTTCACCTTCACGGAGCGGATCGGCTTCACGGGGCTGAACCTCACCCAGCCCGGCGCGATCTCCGGCATCGTGCTCCTGCGGCAGGGCGACTATTCCGTGGTCCAGAACGCCGACGGCACTTGCGCCTTTTCGCTGCGATTCGGGCTGGACGGCGGCTCACAGTACTCGGGTAGCTCGGGCGGATCGGCTGGGACCTTGACGCTGCTGGGGCAGGACTTTTCCGCTTCCGGGAGCTTCACCGCCACGTTCGAGACGCTCCCGACGAGCACGCGGCCGCCCGTCTTCGAGATGACGGTGACCTCGAGCATCACGCCGACGGTGTCGAGCGCGACGGCCAACATCCAGTACCGCCCGGC
>PQAI01000165.1 GCA_003105245.1 Betaproteobacteria bacterium
ACCGAGCCCGCGCTCCTCGCGGTGGGGGCCCTGCTCTCGAGCCCGTATTTCCTCGGCCTGGGCGGGGTGGTCACCCTCGACATGGGGCTCACGGCCTGGACCACCGTGGCGGTCTGCGCCTTCCTGCTCGCCATGGCGGGCGCCGAAAAGGAACGCCGCCGCTGGATGCTCGTCGCCTGGGCCGGCATGGCGCTCGCGGTCCTGTCCAAGGGGCTCATCGGGATCGTCTTCCCGGCGGCGGCGATCTTCCTGCACTGCCTGCTGAACCGCGACTGGAAGCTCCTCGCGAAGCTCGAGTGGGGACGCGGCCTCGCGCTCTTCCTCGCCATCGCGGCGCCGTGGTTCGTGCTGGTCTCGATGGCCAACCCCGAGTTCCCGCAGTTCTTCTTCGTGCACGAGCACTTCGAGCGCTTCCTCACGAAGACGCACCGGCGCGAGGAGCCGTGGTGGTTCTTCTGGCCGATCCTCTTCGCCGGCTTCCTGCCGTGGGCGCTCGCCCTCGGTCCCGCCGCGATGGAGGGCTGGCGGCGCGATTCCGGGCAGGCGGGCTTTCCGTGGCGGCGCTTCGCGCTGCTCTGGAGCGCCTTCGTGATGGTCTTCTTCAGCGCCTCGGGGTCGAAGCTGCCCGCCTACATCCTCCCCGTCTTCCCCGTCTTCGCCCTGGTTCTCGGCGACTGGCTCGCCCGCACGCCGCCGAAGCACCTCTGGCGGTTCGTCGCGGTGCTGGCGCCCCTGGTCCTGGTGGCCCTGGCGGCCGCCTGGGGAGCCCCGGAGCGCGCGAAGAGCGCGTGGACGCGCGAGCTGTACCTGGCGGCCCGCCCCTGGATCGCCGGCGGGCTCGTCGTGCTCGCCATCGGGCTCGCCACGGGGACGCTCGTCCTGCGCGCGGGTCGCAAGTGGCTCGGGATCGGCGCGATCGTGGCCGGCTCGCTCCTGTTCATCGACTTCGTGGAGGACGGCTACGAGGAGCTCTCCCCCCGCCAGTCGGGCAAGGTCGTCGCCGAGGCCTTGAAGCCGCGCCTGGGCCCCGCGACGCGCGTGTATTCCGTGGGCTACTACGACCAGACGGTTCCGTTCTACCTCGGCCGCACGCTCACCCTCGTCGCCTACGTGGACGAGTTCTCCACGGGCCTCAAGGCGGAGCCGCAGCGCGCGATCCCCACCCTCGAGGCCTTCGAGCGCGACTGGGTGCGGCCGGGGGAGGCGATGGCTATAATCCATCCCGACATCCACGAGAAGCTGGCCACCCGGGGCCTCGCGATGACCCTCCTGCACCGCGACGAGCGCCGCATCGTCGTAGCCAAGCCGTGAACGCCGTCGCGTTCTCGCTCGTGCTGACGGGCGTCCTCCTCAACGCCGCCGCGCAGCTCCTGCTCAAGGCCGGGACGAACCGCATCGGGGAGTTCGCCTTCTCGCTCGACAACGTGGTGCCCATCGGCATCAAGGTGGCCTCCAGCCCGTTCGTGCTSGGCGGGCTCGCCTGCTACGCSGTGAGCGTCGTGGTCTGGATCATGGCSCTCTCCCGCGTCCCGGTYTCCGTGGCCTAYCCGATGCTCTCCATCGGCTACATCGTGAACGCSGTGGCCGCGTGGCTGCTCTTCGGGGAGTCGCTCGCGGCGCAGAAGCTCGTGGGCATCGGCTTCATCGTCGTGGGCGTCTGGCTGGTGGCGCGCTCGTGAGCGCCCTTCCCTTCCTGCCCTTCGCGAGGCCGGTGATCGACGACGCCATGGTGGCGGCCGTGGGCGAGACCCTGCTCAGCCGCTGGATCGCGAGCGGCCCGCAGGTCGCGGCCTTCGAGAAGGCGCTGTCGGACTACGTGGCCGGGCGCCCGGTGCGCAGCTTCACCTCGGCCACGGGCGCGATGGAAGTGGCCCTCCAGCTCCTGGGCATCGGCGCCGGCGACGAGGTGATCACGCCCGCGCAGAGCTTCTTCGCCTCCGCCAACGTGATCGAGCGCGTGGGCGCGCGCGTCGTCTTCGTGGACGTCGAGCCCGCCACGCGCAACGTCGACCTCGCGGCCGCCTCGGCCGCCGTGACGCCGCGCACGAAGGCGCTGCTCCCCGTGCACTACAACGCGCCGCTGGACCCGCAGGCCCTCGCCGCCTTCCGCGCGCGGCACGGCGTGCGCATCGTCGAGGACGCGGCTCTCGCCATCGGCTCGCGCGCCGGCGGCAGGCCCGTGGGCGCCACGGGAGACCTCGTCTCCTTCAGCTTCCACCCCAACAAGAACATGACCACCATCGAGGGCGGCGCGCTCGTGGTCAACGACGCGCGGGAAGCCGCGGCGGTCGAGAAGCTGCGCTTCCACGGCATCGCGCGCCTTCCCGACGGCACGCGCGACGTCGAGATGGCGGGCGGCAAGTACAACCTCTCCGACGTCTCCGCGCGGCTGGGCCTGGCGCAGCTCGCGCGCCTGGACGAGTGGTGCGCGGCGCGCGGGCGCCTGGCCATGCACTACTTCGCCTGCCTGGAGGGAGACGAGCTCCTCGCGCCGGAGCGGCTTCCGCCGCGCACGAACCCCGGGCACTCGTGGAACATGTTCACGGTGCTGCTGCCCCTGGACCGCATCGCCCTCACGCGCAGGCATTTCATCGACGCCATGCAGCGCGAGGGCATCGGCGTCGGCCTGTCCTACGAGGCGATCCACCTCACCTCGCACTACCGCTCGCGCGGCTGGCGCGAGGGCCAGTTCCCGGTCTCCGAGCGCATCGGCCGCGAGACGGTCACGCTGCCGCTCTTTCCCGAGATGACCCCCGGCGACGTGGAGCGCGTGTGCGAGACCGCGCGCCGCGTCCTGCGCTCCCGCCCCGCCTGACCGCCATGGCCCGGCCGACGCTCTCCGTGGTGATCCCGGTCTACAACGAGGAGGCGGTGCTCGCCGCCCTCTTCGCGCGCCTGTACCCGGCGCTCGACGCGCTGGGCTGCACCTACGAGGTCGTCTTCGTGAACGACGGCAGCCGCGACCGGTCGGCGGCGCTCCTGCGCGAGCAGTTCCAGAAGCGCCCCGAGGTGACGCGCGTCGTCCTCTTCAACGGCAACTTCGGCCAGCACATGGCGATCATGGCCGGCTTCGAGTACTGCCGCGGCGAGCGCGTGGTGACGCTGGACGCGGACCTGCAGAACCCGCCCGAGGAGATCGGAAAGCTCCTCGCGAAGATGGACGAGGGCCACGACTACGTGGGCTCCATCCGCCTCATGCGCCAGGACGTGGCCTGGCGGCGCTGGGCCTCCCGGGCCATGAACCGCCTGCGCGAGGCCCTCACGCACATCCGCATGACCGACCAGGGCTGCATGCTGCGCGCCTACTCGCGCCCCATCATCGACGCGATCCGCGCCTCCCGCGAGGTGAGCACCTATATCCCGGCGCTCGCCTATTCCTATGCGCAGAACCCGGCGGAGGTCGAGGTCGCGCACGAGGAGCGCGCCGCGGGCGAGTCCAAGTACTCGCTCTACAAGCTCATCCGCCTGAACTTCGACCTCGTGACCGGGTTCTCGATCGTGCCGCTGCAGCTCTTCTCGCTCTTCGGCATCGGGGTGTCGATCGTGGCGCTCGCCTCCTACGTGGCCGTCATCGCCAAGCGGATCGTCACCGGGGAGGCGAACGGGCTCTGGGTGATCTGGGACCGCGACATCCTCGCCTTCTTCCTCATCGGGGTGCTGCTCTTCGGCCTGGGGCTCGTGGGCGAGTACGTGGGGCGCATCTACCAGCAGGTTCGCGAGCGCCCGCGCTTCCTCGTCCAGGCCGTCCTGGAGAAGCGCGAAGAGTGAGCGCCACCGCGGTCGTCTTCGCCTACCACGACGTGGGCTGCCGCTGCCTTTCCGCGGTCCTCGCCGCCGGCGTGGAAGTCCCGCTCGTGGTCACCCACCGCGACAACCCCGCCGAGACGATCTGGTTCGCGAGCGTGGAGAAGCTCGCGCGCGGCGCGGGCCTGGAGGTGGCCACCCCCGACGACCCCAACGATCCCGCCTTCGTGGGGCGCCTGGCGCGGCTCGCGCCCGACTTCCTSTTCTCGTTCTACTACCGCCAGATGCTCTCGCCGSSGGTGCTCGCCACCGCCCGCCGCGGCGCCTGGAACATGCACGGCTCGCTCCTGCCGAARTACCGGGGGCGCGTGCCGGTGAACTGGGCGATCCTGCGCGGSGAGCGCGAGACCGGCGCGACSCTGCACGAGATGGTGGAGAAGCCCGACGCGGGACGCATCCTGGGCCAGGAAGCGGTGCCCATCGGCGAGAACGACACGGCCGTGGAAGTCTTCGCCCGCGTGACCGGGGCCGCCGGCCGGGTGCTGGAGCGCGCGCTGCCCTCGCTCCTCGACGGCACGGCCGTCCCCGTGCCGCAGGACCTTCGCGCGGGCAGCTACTTCGGCGGCCGCCGTCCCGAGGACGGCAGGATCGACTGGACGAAGGGCGCCCGCGAGGTGCACGACCTCGTGCGCGCCGTCGCCCCGCCCTACCCCGGCGCCTTCACTGCCCTCGGGCCGCGGCGCGTGCGGGTTCTGCGGACCTGGTGGTCCGAACCGCCTCCCCTCGCGGCGGCGAGCGCCGGAACCGTGACCGCGGCCGATGGCCGGGCCTGGGCCTGCTGCGGCGACGGGCGCTGGCTCGAGCTGCGGGAGGTGGAGATCGAGGGCGAGGGGACGCTCTCGGGCGCGGCGCTCGCCACCCGCTTTGCCCCGGGCGCCGGCGGCATGGGACAATTCACCTCCGGCTGACGCGCGGCGTGCGGCGGCCCTCCCACGGAAGCGACTCCATGAGCAAGCGAATCTGCATCCTCGGCGTGAACGGCTTCATCGGCCACCACCTCTCCCAGAAGATCCTCGCGGACACCGACTGGGAGGTGTACGGCATGGACATGAGCTCGGACCGCGTGGCCGACCTCCTCGCCAATCCGCGCTTCCACTTCTTCGAGGGCGACATCACGATCAACCGCGAGTGGATCGAGTACCACATCCGCAAGTGCGACGTGATCCTGCCGCTCGTGGCGATCGCCACGCCGGCGACCTACGTGCGCGAGCCGCTCAAGGTCTTCGAGCTGGACTTCGAGGCGAACCTGCCGATCGTGAGGAGCTGCGTGAAGCACGGCAAGCGCATCCTCTTCCCCTCGACCTCCGAGGTCTACGGCATGTGCCGCGACGACGAGTTCGATCCCTACGCTTCCGAGCTCGTGCTCGGCCCCATCGACAAGCAGCGCTGGATCTACTCCTGCTCCAAGCAGCTCATGGACCGCGTGATCTGGGCCTACGGCTCGATGAAGCAGCTCGACTTCACGCTCTTCCG
>PQAI01000166.1 GCA_003105245.1 Betaproteobacteria bacterium
TGGAAGTCGTGGCTCTGCGTCCGGAGCTCCCCCAGGAGGCGGCTCAGGTCCTCGAAACGCCTCGCGAGCACGTGCACCACGAGCCCCTGCTTCTGCACCTGCCCGCCCACCGCCAGGAGCCGCGAGCCCAGGATCGGCCGGCGGTTTCGCTCCACGATGTCGTTCCAGACCACCAGGTTCACGTAGCCCGTCTCGTCCTCCAGGGTCACGAAGAGCACACCGCTCGCGGTGGCCGGGCGCTGCCTGCAGGTGACGATACCCGAGGTGCGGATCCACTGCCCGTGGCGGGCGTCGGCCACTTCCTGGGCCGTTCGCAAGCCCCTGGTTTTCAATCGGTTCCGGAGGATCGCCAGCGGGTGCCGGCGAAGCGTGAGCCCCATGGCGGCGTAGTCGCTGGCGACCTCCTGGCCCTCGCTGGGCGCCTCCAGCCCGGCCCGCGCGGATTCCATGCCCGCCGGCAGGGCCAGCCGGGTGGCCTCGTCCACGGCCAGCGTCGACCAGAGGGCCTCGCGGCGGTGCCCGGCGAGCGTTGCCAGGGCGTCGGCCTTGGCCAGGTGGGCAAGGTCCGGCTTGTCCAGCTCCGCCCGTCGGGCAAGGTCATCTACGGAACAAAATAACCTTGTTTTTCTTGATATTGAAATTCTTTCCGCAGATTCCACTTTAAGTCCATTGACCCTCCCGAGACCCAGCCGGATGGCCGGCTCGCCCCCCGGCCCGGGCTCCAGCGTGCTCTCCACATCGCTCGCCAGGACGTCCACCGGGCGCACCTCGACCCCGTGCCGGCGGGCGTCCTGGACGATCTGCGACGGGCTGTAGAAGCCCAGCGGCTGGCTGTTCAGGAGCGCGCAGGCGAAGGCAGCCGGCTCGTGGCGCTTGAGCCAGCAGGAGACGTAGACCAGGAGCGCGAAGCTCGCGGCGTGGGATTCCGGGAAGCCGTACTCCCCAAACCCCTGTATTTGCTGATAGATCTGCTCGGCGAAGGCCTGGGCGTAGCCTCGCTCGAGCATCCCCTTCACGAGCCGGTCGCGGAAGGGCTCGATCCCGCCGCGCCGGCGCCAGGCGGCCATGGCCCGGCGCAGCTTGTCGGCCTCGCCGGGGGTGAAGCCGGCCGCCACCACCGCGAGCTGCATCACCTGCTCCTGGAAGATGGACACGCCGAGGGTGCGCTCCAGGACCCCCTTCACCGCCTCGCTGGGATAGGTCACCGCCTCCTTGCCTTCCCGCCGCCGCAGGTAGGGGTGGACCATGCCGCCCATGATCGGTCCGGGGCGCACGATGGCCACCTCGATCACCAGGTCGTAGAAGCAGGCGGGCTTCAGGCGCGGCAGCATCGACATCTGCGCCCGCGACTCGATCTGGAAGACGCCGATCGTGTCGGCGCGCTGGGCCATCTCGTAGACGGCCGGGTCCTCGGCGGGGATGCCGGCCATCGTGAGACGGGTCTTCCGGTAGCCGTTCACGAGGTCGATGGCGCGCCGGATGCAGGAGAGCATCCCGAGGCCGAGGACGTCGACCTTGAGCAGCCCCAGGGCGTCGAGGTCGTCCTTGTCCCACTGGATGACGGTGCGATCGGGCATGGAAGCGTTCTCGACCGGGACCAGCCGCGACAGGCGCCGGTTGTCGATCACGAAGCCGCCGGGGTGCTGCGAGAGGTGGCGCGGGAAGCCGACCAGCTCGCCGGTGAGCTCCACCACCTGCCTCACGACGCGGTTTTCCGGGTCGAAGCCGGCCTCGACGAGGCGCGTCTTGAGGGCCTCGCGGTCGTCCCACCACGAGAGCGACTTCGCGAGCAGGTCCACCTGGTCGAGCGACAGGCCGAGTGCCTTGCCCACGTCCCTGAGGGCGCTGCGGGGCTGGTAGGTGATGACCACCGCCGTGAGCGCGGCCCGCTCGCGGCCGTACTTCGCGTAGAGGTACTGGATCACCTCCTCGCGCCGCTGGTGCTCGAAGTCGACGTCGATGTCGGGAGGCTCGTTGCGTTCCTTGGAGATGAAGCGCTCGAAGAGGACGGACATGCGGCCGGGGTCCACCTCGGTGATGCCCAGGCAGTAGCAGACGGCGGAATTGGCGGCCGACCCGCGCCCCTGGCACAGGATCGAGCGGCTGCGCGCGAAGACCACGATGTCGTGCACGGTGAGGAAGAAGGGCTCGTAGCCCATCTCCGCGATGAGGCGAAGCTCGTGCTCGACGGTGGCCACCACGGAGGCCGGCGCCCCCGCCGGGTAGCGGTGCGCCATGCCCTCGCAGGCGAGGTTGCGAAGGTGCGTGGCGGGCGTCTCGCCGGTGGGGACCAGCTCGCGCGGGTACTCGTAGCGGATCTCCGGGAGCGAGAAATCGCAGCGCGCGGCGACATCCATCGTGGCGGCCAGCAGCTTCGCGGGGTAGGCGGCGGCCAGGCGCCCGATGGGACGCAGGTAGCGCTCCGCGTTGGGCTGCAGCCGGCGCCCGGCTTCCGAGACCGGCACCTTGAGACGGATGGCGGTGAGCACGTCCTGCAGGCGCTTCCTGTTGCGCCGGTGCATGTGCACGTCCCCGGCGGCGACGAGCGGCACGCGAAGCCTCTCGCCCAGGGACTCGAGCGCGGCCAGGCGCCCCGCGTCGTCCGGCCCCTTGTGCAGCTCGACCGCGATCCACGCCCTGCCCGGGAAACGGTCGCGCACCCAGGCCCCCTCCTCCGCCGCGCCCTCCCCCGCCGGCAGCCACAAGGCGAGCAGGCCCTCGGCGGCGGCGGGGAAGTCCTCGCGCGCGAGGCGGTACTCGCCCTTGGGGGCCGCGCGGCGCGCGCGCGTGATCAGCTCGCAGAGCGCCTCGTAGCCCGCGAGCGACTGCGCCAGCAGGACGAGCCGCAGCCCGCAGGCGAGGCGAAGCTCGCTGCCCACGATGAGGCGCATCCCGGCGTCCTTCGCCGCGAGGTGCGCGCGCACGGCGCCGGAGACGGAGCACTCGTCGGTGATCGCGAGCGCGCCGTAGCCCAGCTTCGCGGCGCGGTGGACGAGCTCCTCCGGGTCCGACGCCCCCCTCAGGAACGAATAGTTGGAGACGCAGTGCAGCTCCGCGTAGCCGGGGACCATGGTCGACCCGCCTTCACGCGAAGACGCCGTGCAGCCACCACGCGCCGGGATCGCGCCGCTCGCGGTAGATCCACACCGTCTCGCCGGCTGCGTTGGCGGCGACGAAGTAGTCGCGGCTCACGGGCTCGCCGTCCCACCACCCCGTCTCGATGCGCTCCGGCCCCGCGAGGAGCTTCAACTGCCCCTGCAGCGACGGCCCCGACTCGCCCGCCACCAGTCGCTGGGGCCGGTTGAGGAGCCAGACCGGACGGGCGCCGCCGTCGAAGCGCGCGCGCGAGGAAGCGGCCGGCGGGTTCTTCCAGCCGCGCTCGGGGCGATGGTCCTCCGCGAGCGCGATGCCGAAGACCCGCCCCTGCCCCAGCCGTGCCGCCAGGCGCTCGACGAGGCGCGCGCGCCCCACCGCCCGCTCCTCGCGGCCGGGAAGCCAGGTGCCCTCGCGAGGTGCGAAGGGCTGCAGCCGCTCGGCCACGAGGCGAAGCCCCACGGTGGGCGCGGCGAGCTCCAGGCGCGAGAGCCTTTCGCGCGCGATCGAGAGGATGAACTCGGCCTCGCGCTCCGGCGTGGCGAAGGAAAGCACGAGGCTCGTGTGGCTGCGCCGGCCGTGCTCGAGGACGAGGTCCAGCTCCTGCACGCCGGCGCCGCGCCCGCGCAGGTAGCCCTCCATCTCCGCCAGCAGGCGCTTGAGGGGAAAGAGGATCGCCTCCACGCCCTCGGCCTCGGCGGGAAGCTCCAGCCGGGCGCGGTAGCGCGCGGGCGGCACGAAGGGCAGCCGCGGATCGGGCACGCGGCCGGCGAGCCGATCGAGGACGCCGAGGGCCTCGGGCCCGAAGCGCTGCGAGAAGCCGGCGCGCGGAAGGGCCAGCGCATCCTTCACGCGCACGATGCCGAGATCGGCGAGGTGCTCGAGCGTGCGCCCCGGCCACTCGAGGAGGAAGAGAGGCAGGTCGGCCAGGCGCGCGGGCAGCTCCGCGATCGTCGTGCAACTGCGCACGGGGATGCCGCGGGCTTCCGCCCGGGCGAAGGCGCGCGCCGCGAGCGGCGTGGGCGCGATGCCCAGCGTGGCCTGCAGGCCCAGCGCGCGCACGCCCGCGCGCAGCGCCGCGAGGAGCTTCGCGAGGCCTCCGAAGAGCCTCACGCTGCCCTCGACCTCGAGGACGAGGCCCGCGGGCTCGATCGACACCGCGGGCGTGTACTGCGCCGCCCAGCCGGCCAGGCGCTCGAGGGCTTCGCGCTCCGCGGCCTCGTCGCGCTCGATCGAGCGAAGGTCGGCCACGAGCGCCTTGGCCGCCGCGACCGCCATGCCCTCGCGGACGCCTGCCGCATGCGCGGCGGCGTTGGCGCAGGCCACGAGCGGGCGCTGCGCGGGCCCCTCGGCCACGACGAGCGGCAGCGGCTCGGCGCGCGCCCTTTCCGCGAGCTGAAGGGGCAATGCGGGCAGTTCGAGCGCGACCCAGAGCACGGCGGGGCCTTCCTCAGGCCGCCAGGCGCAGGGCGATGGGATGGACGAGGGGCGGGCCGCGCCGCTTGGGGAGGGAGACCTGCAGCAGGCCCTCGCGGCGCGCGACGACGACCCGCAGGTGCGCGGGCGTGGCGTTGGCCGCGGCGGAGGGGGAACGGAAGAGGATGGCGAGGGTGCGGCCGGCCTCCGCCGCCACCTGCAGGCGGCGAAGCCAGGCGTAGTCGGTCTTCCCGGGCAGCCAGAAAAGAGCCGCCCCGCACGCGCCCGAGCGAAGCGCCTGGTCCGCGGACCAGAGCGCCTCCTCGGCCGAGGCGGGGCGGACCACCAGGCAAGCTTCGAGGGGCACGCCGGCCAGCGCCAGCGCGGGAGCATAGGGAAGGTGCGGCGGATTGATCCAGGCCACGGCCCGGCCCTCGCCGGCCACGGCCTTGAGGGCGGGCAGCAGGAGCGAGACCTCGCCCACCCCGGCGCCGTCGTGGAGGATTTCCACCAGCCCCGCGCGCGGCCAGCCGCCGCCGGGCAGCTCGAGATCCAGGCGCGGGTGGCCGGAGGCGATGCCGGCGGGGGCGGCCTGGTCGACATCCCCCGCGCGCCAGACGCCGGGAAAGCGCGCCGGATCGACGAGCGCGTTCACAGGCGGTGGACCCTGCGGGCGTGCGCGGCCGGCGGGGCCGCGGCGGTGAGGTTGCGGATGACGCCCACGCCGATGCCCTCGATCTCGAGCGTGTCGCGCGTGAGGTCCAGGTGCAGCGTCTGGAAATCCGGGTTGGCGGGGATGAGCTCGGCCCGGGTGCCGCGAAGCTTCAGGCGCTTCACGGTGACGTCGTTGCCCAGGCGCGCGACGACGAGCTGGCCGCTGCGGGCCTCGCTCGTGCGGTGCACCACCAGCCAGTCGCCATCCAGGATGCCCTCGTCGCGCATGCTCAGGCCCCTCACCTGCAGGAGGTAGTCGGCGCGCGGGTTGAAGAGCGAGGGATCCACCGGGTAGCGGCCCAGCACGTTCTCGATGGCGAGCACGGGGCTGCCGGCRGCCACGCGGCCCACCAGGGGAAGSCCCGCTTCCTCCAGCAGGCGGATGCCGCGSGCGGCGTTGGGGATGAGCTCGATGGCGCCCTTGGCTGCAAGCGCCATCAGGTGCTTCTGCACCCCGTTGGTGGAGCCCAGGTCGAAGGCCCGCGCGAGCTCCGGCCGCGTGGGGGGCCGGCCCTCCTCCGCGAGGTGGCGGCGGATGAAGGCGAGGATCTCGGCCTGGCGGGCGGTGAGCTCGTGCATGGTGAAAACATTATCACCTCCCGGCGCCGACCTGCAAGCCCCCCATTTCAACTTACAATCCGACGCTCATGCGCCACCCCAATGACGACAAGCTCCGGTCCCGCGCGGCCACGGAGCGCACGACTTGAGCCGCAACCTCTTCCGGCAGGAAGCGATCGACGCCCAGCGCGAGAAGTACCTGGGGGAGACGACGCTCGCCCGCCCGGTGGCCTACTGGGTCTACACGCTGCTCGCCGCGGCCATCGCGCTCGTGATCGTCGCCGTGGCCATCTGGGGCGAATACACGCGCCGCGAGCGCGTCGAGGGATACCTGGCCCTGGACGTGGGCGCCGCGCGCGTCCTCATCCCCGACCCGGGCCGCGTGGCCGAGCTCCTCATCAAGGAAGGCGACGAGGTCACGGCCGGCGCCCCCATCGCGAGGATCACCTACGACCGCTCCACGGCCGACACCTCCGCCACCGAGCTCGCGAGCCGCAGGAACCTCCTCGAGCGCGAGCAGCAGCAGGTGAAGGAGCTGGGCGAGCAGCAGGTGGCGCAGGTGAGGAAGCGCGTGAAGGACCTCGAGGGCGAGCTCGCCCAGGCCGACCGCGAGATCAAGCTGCAGGAGGAGCGCGTGAGGAGCGC
>PQAI01000167.1 GCA_003105245.1 Betaproteobacteria bacterium
TTGAAGGCCGCCTCGTCGGCGGATGCGGGAAGGGAACCGGCGACGAAGCCGGCGGCGGCGAGGGCGATCAGCAGGCGTTTCATGGCATCTCCTTGGTGTTGAGCCCCGCCGGGGACCATCCCCGGCGGGTGCGTGGATCGGTGCCGCCTATCCCTTCTTCGCGGGCTCGGCGGCCTTGGCGGGTTCCGGCCCCTTGGCCGGCTCCGCCGCGGCCTTCTTGGGCGGCTCGGCCGTGAGGTCCATGCCGGGCCAGGTGCGGCCGTGGCAGGCGGGGTTGGCGCAGAAGTTGCCGCCCTGCTTGCCGTGCTTGAGCGGCGTGCCGTGGCACTTCTCGCACTCGGGGCCGACATCGTCRCTGTGGGTGTGCATGAAGTTGGGCCGCTGGTGGCTCTCGGGCTGCTTCTCCCCCGCCTTGTCGGGAACGAGAGACGCCACGCTTCCCTTGCCCTTCTCTCGCGTCACCTCGGGCAGGGCGTGGCACAGCGTGCACTGCAGGCGGATGGCCTCGCCCTTGTCGTTGTAGTGCTTGCCGTCGTGGCAGCGGAAGCAGCCCGGCGTGTCCGCGTGCCCCGTGTGGTTGGGGAACGACTTCCACGAGAAGCCCTTCTCGCGGAAGGAGGCCGCGAGAAGGATCTCGCGCATCGCCTTGTTGAACTTCTGCTCCGCCTGCTTGTTTTCCGCRGGCGTGTTGGCCTTGGCCGTGGCGTCGGCGATGAGCTTGTCGACCTTGGCCTCGCGGTCCTTGGTCTCGCCCGTGATGTCGGGCAGCGCGTTGACCAGCGCGACGGCGCGCGCCTTGGCCTCGGGAAGCGAGCGGTCGATCCGGCCCAGGCGGATGGCCTCGTCCACGATGTTGGCGGGATTGGTGAACGGGTGCCCCACCGAGTTGTGGCAGTCGTAGCAGGCCATGACGCGCTTCTCGAGCTTCTCGATCTGCGGCACGGTGAGCTTGGAGCCGGCGTCGATGTAGGTGACCTTGCTGCCGTCGGGCTTCTTCACCGAGACCCAGGGGATCTCGCGGCGCTGCGGGTCCGGCGAGGCGAAGGTGACCTCGTTCTGGATGTGCCAGTGGATGCCCTTCGTGTAGCCCTGGCGGATCACGTCCATGCCGGTGTGCAGGACGATCTTCGTGCGCGTCTCGCTGCTCTCCGGGTCCGTCCCGTAGTGCACCTTCACCGCGACGCTGTCGTGGTGCTCGACGGCCGGGTAGTGGCAGCTCTCGCAGGCCTCGCGCGACGGGCGCAGCGTCCCGGAGGTGATGGGCCGCTCGTAGCCGACGATCATGCCCCAGAGCTCCTTGGCGTGCGTGGGCTTGAGCGCCATGAGGTGCAGGGTGGAGGTGCGCCCCATGTGGCACTCGACGCAGTTCACCCGCGCGTGCGCGCCCACCTTGTGGGCGGCGATCTCCTCCGGGTGCACGTCGTGGCACATCGTCGCGCAGAACGCGTTGCTGTTGGAGTATTCCCAGCCCGCGATGCCGGCCGCCGTCACCACCGCTACGCCGACCAGCGCCAGCACGATGGTGGTGATCGACCCGAACATCAGCGTCCTGCGTGCCGTTTTCGCATTCATGGTGTTGCTCTCCTCCCGATTGTGTCCTGCCGGCGCTCGTGGGCGCCCCTGCCCCATAGCCTCGGGGCCGGACGTGCCGGCCCCGAAGATCGCATTGTAGCCGCCCCCGGCATCAGGTGAGGACGCTGAATATGATCACCACCACGGTGAGCGTGCCGAGGATCACCGCCGTCCCGCCCACGAGGTAGCCGAAGCTGAGCGTCCATGGCGTCGGCGCCGTGGTCTCGGTGGCCTCGAGCCGGCCCTCGGCGACGAGGCGCCGGTACTCGTTGGGCCGCTCTTCCTTGAGCTCGTGCTCCGGGATTCGGCCGGTGAAGATCACGGTGTCCATCGGGAACTTCTCGGGGCGGATGTGCCCGTTGAAGAAGTGGATGGTGAAGATGAAGCCCACCGCGAGCAGCGCCTCCTCCCCGTGCACGACCGTGGCGACGTTGAAGATCCACCCCGGCAGGAAGAGCGCGAACTGCTGCGGGAACCACAGGATGAGCCCCGAGCCCCCGATGATCGCCATGCCCCAGAAGACGGCCCAGTAGTCGAACTTCTCCCAGTATGTCCAGCGGTCGAACTGCGGGCGCGGGCCCTTGCCCACGAACCACTTGAAGTGCAGCCAGATGTCGATGACGTCCTGGGGCTGCGGCACCATCGAGTTGGGCCCCCAGACCATCGCGAGGAAACCGGTGCGGCGGATCGCGTCCGCGAACAGGCGCACGACGTGCAGGAGCCAGACGACGATCATCACCCCGGCGCAGATGCGGTGGATGAGCGCGGCGTTCTGGAAGCCGCCGAGCGCGCGCGCCAGCCCGGCTGCCCACTCGTGGTCCGAGAAGAGCGGCGGAAGGCCCGTGATGGCGCAGCCGATGAAGGTGGTCATCAGGAAGGCGTGCATGACGCGGTCGATGCGATCGAACCGCTCGTAGTACTTGTGGGCGGCGCCCGCGGCCGCCTTGGACGCGCCGGGAACGGGCTGGACGGTACTTGCCATCAGTGCTTCTCCGCTTCGGGGGCCGGCCGGCCGCGCCTGGCCTTCATCTCGGCGAGCGACCGGTAGAGCCAGAGGATCGTGTGCAGGCCGAAGAAGGCGAAGACTCCCGCCAGCAGCACCTGCATGAACTTGGTGGTGTAGTACAGGATCAGGCCGCTTTCCTTCTTGTGCTTGTTGGCGTGCGGCTGGAACTTCACGAAGTTGGCGTTGGCCTTCGGGTGGCAGGCCTGGCAGGTGGCCACGATGCGCTGCTCGGAGACCTTGGACATCGGGTTGTCCTTGGGCAGCACCTCGTGCGCGCCGTGGCAGCTCGCGCAGGTGGCCATGCGGGCGAAGCCGAGGTCGGTCACCTGGCCGTGGTAGGTGTCGCGGTAGGTCTTGATGAATTCCGCGTGGCAGCTGCCGCACTCCTTGATCACGCTCA
>PQAI01000168.1 GCA_003105245.1 Betaproteobacteria bacterium
GGCCGCCGGGCGGCCCCCGGGATTACGCCGGGATCACTTCTTCGCCATGAACCCGGCTTCGGTCATCAGGCCGTGGTGCAGCTGCTCGGCCTTGGCCACCCAGTCGGCGTACTCCTTGCCGGAGACCGCCGTCTGGTTGAAGGCACCGTCCTCCATGAACTTCTTCCATTCCGGGGTCTGGCGGACCTTCTCGAACAGGTCGACGTAGTACTTCACCTGGTCGGGAGTCACGCCGCCGGGCATGAAGATGCCGCGCAGCATCACGTAGTCGGTGTCGACGCCCGCCTCCTTGCAGGTCGGGATGTCGTTCCAGCTGTAGTCGCCGGCGACCTTCGCCTTGTACGGCATGCGCTCGTTGTCGAACACGCACAGCGGCTTGAGGTTGCCCGCGCGCCACTGCGCCACCGCCTCGATCGGGTTGTTGACCGACGAGTCGATGTGCTTGCCGACGAGCTGGGTGGCCACCTCGCCGCCGCCCTTGTACGGGATGTAGGTGAACTTGATGCCCGCCTGCTTCTCCAGCGCCACCGTGATGATCTGGTCTTCCTGCTTGGAGCCCGTGCCGCCCATCTTCATCTTGCCGGGCCCCGCCTTCTTCACCATCTCCACGTATTCCTTGGCGGACTTGGACGGGTTGTCCTTGTTCACCCAGAGAACGAACTGGTCGAGCGCCAGCATGCGCACAGGCGTGAGGTCCTTCCAGTTGAACGGCACGCCGGTCGCCATCGGCGTCGTGAACAGGTTCGAGAGCGTGATGATGATCTTGTGCGGGTCGCCCTTGGCGCCCTTGACCTCCAGGAAGCCCTCGGCGCCGGCGCCGCCGCCCTTGTTCACCACGACCATCGACTGCTTCATGAGGTTGTGCTTGGCGATGATCGACTGCGTGAGGCGCGCCATCTGGTCCGCGCCGCCGCCGGTGCCCGCGGGCACGATGAACTCGACGGTCTTGCTGGGTTCCCAGGCGAAGGCCGGGGTCAGGGCGGCAAAGGCGCTCGCCACGACGGCGGCCAGCAGACCCTTGGCGAATGTGCGGTTCTTCATGGATGTCTCCTCAATATTGGCGGTCGTATGGAAAAAACGGCGTGCCGGATTCTATCGCGCGGGGAGGCGGCCTGGTCGAACGCCGCATACCCCCCGGCCATGACCGCTCTTCCGGCGGCTGGCCCATTCTAGAACCCGCGGGGGGCGCGAGTCTCTTGACCCGCGTCAAGCCTCACTTGATCAGGAGGACGGGAACGTCCGTGAGGCTCAGCACCTTGGTGGTGACGGATCCCATGACGAGGCCGCCCACCGTGCCCAGGCCTCTCGTGCCCATGACGATCTGGTCGATGGCCTTCTCCTTGGCGTAGTGCGCGACGACGTGGGCCGGCTCGCCGATGCCGATGTGGGTCACGTAGCGGATCCCGGCGGCGTCCAGGATGGCCCTGGCCGAGGCGAGGGCCTCGTCGCCGCGCTCGCGGTGGAACCCCTCGAGCTGGTCCGTGGAGATGAAGCGGCTCACGTCGGCGGGGAGCGCCGCCTGGACGTTGAGCAGGTGGATCTCCGCGCTCTCCTTGTACCAACCCAGCTTCTTGAGCAGGTGCGACACGGCCCGGTCCGAGGACTCGGAACCGTCGACCGCCACCAGAATCCGCAGCATCTTCGTCTCTCCCTTGGCAGGCTGATTGTTCGGCGGTGCGCGGGCGCCCTTCAGGAGCCGGCGCCGCCCGGGGGACCGTCGGCGCCCGCCAGGTCGGCGACCGGCTTGGCCTCCTCGTGGGCCTCGGCGCGCGCGGCGAGCCACTTGCCCGCCGCGACGACGATGACGGCGCCGACGGCGGGCGCCGCCGTGTGCAGCCAGGCGGCGTTCGCGTCCACCCAGTCCTTGATCGCGGGGTCCGAGACCGCCATGTCGCCCGCGACCCATCCCAGCAGCCCCGCCCCGAGCGTGATGATGATCGGGAAGCGGTCCATGACCTTGAGGAGCATTGTGCTGCCGAAGATCACGAGCGGGATGCTGATCGCCAGGCCCAGGACGAGGAGGGTCATGCTTCCCTTGGCGGCCGCGGCGACCGCGATCACGTTGTCCAGGCTCATCACCAGGTCGGCGATGAGGATCGTGCGGATGGCGGCACCCAGCCCGCTCGCGGTGGCCTCGCCGCCATCCTCCTCGTCCTCGGGAAGCAGGAGCTGGATGGCGATCCACAGCAGCAGGGCCGCGCCCACGAGCTTGAGGTAGGGCAGGCGCAGCAGCTCCACGGCCACGATCGTGAGGATGATCCGCATCACGATGGCCGCACCGCTGCCCCAGAAGATCGCCGCCTTCTGCTGCTTGGGCGGCAGGGACCTCGCGGCCAGGGCGATCACCACCGCGTTGTCGCCGGACAGCACGATGTTCACGCCGATGATGGCCATCAGCCCGCCCCAGAATTGCGCCGACATCAGCTCTTCCATGCTCGCCTTCCTCCGATCGCGGCCCGGCGTCCTGCCGAGCCCGTCAATGGTAGCCCAAAGCCGCCGCCCGCCGCCGCACGCCGCGCGGAGGGACCGCCCGGACCCCTATAATCGCAGCGAGGATAGGCGATGGAGACCGGCTTGGCGTTGACCTCCTTCAAGATTCGGCTGCTGGCGCTGGGCCTGGCGGCCGCGGCATGGACGGCCTGCGCTTCCGATGCCGACATCCTCGCGGCGCGGGAYGCGGCGCAGCGCGGCAACSTGAAGGCGCTGGAGGCGGCCCGTGCCCGYGCCGCGGGCCACCCCCTCGAGGCCTACCCCGCCTACTGGCTGCTCTCGGCCACGCTCGACAAGGCCTCACCCGAGGAGATCCGCGCCTTCCTCGCGAAGAACACCGACGGCCCGCTGGCCGACGCGCTGCGGCGCGACTGGCTGCGCAACCTCGGCGCCACCCAGCGCTGGGACCTGTTCCGGCAGGAAGCCTCGGCCCTCGCGCTCGACGACACCGAGATCGCGTGCTATTCGCTGCAGGAGCGGCTCGCGCGCGGCGACCAGGAGGCGCTGCGCGAGGCCCGCGGGCTGTGGCTGGCCGGGCGCGAGGCACCCGCCGCCTGCAACGCTCCCTTCGAGGCGGCCGCCCGGGAGCGGCTGATCGGTCCTCCCGAGACCTGGGAGCGCATCCGCAAGCTCCTCGCCGCCGGCCTCGTGAAGGACGCCATCCGCGCCAACGCCTTCCTGCCCAACCGCGAGCAGATGAACGAGAGGGCACTGCAGCGCGCCGCGGCGGAACCGGCGAAATACCTCGCGGCGGAGAAGTCGCGCATCCCGTCGCGCGCCACCCACGAGCTCCTGCTCTTCGCGGTCACCCGGCTCGCCCGCAGCCGGCCGGAAGACGCCGCGGCCCAGTGGAAGGCCCACGCGGCGGTCCTGGGGCCCGAGGATCCCCGCCAGGGCTGGGCCCGCGTCGCGCACGCCGCCGCCCAGCAGCACCACCCGCGCGCCCTCGAGTGGTACGCCGAGGCCGGCGAGGGGCCGTTCACCGTCGCGCAGCTGCAGTGGAAGGCTCGCGCGGCGATCCGGGCCGGCGACTGGGCGGCCCTGCGGGCCGCGGTGAACCTCATGCCCCCGGAGGAGGCGCGCGAGAGCGCTTGGCGCTACTGGCTCGCGCGGGCGCTCGCCGCGGAAGGCGCGAAGGCGGCGGCCGAGGCGATCCTGCAGCCGCTCGCGCGCGAGCGGCACTTCTACGGCCTGATGGCGGCCGAGGAGCTCGGCGTCGCCGTCGTCCCCGACTGGACCGCGAGGCCCGTCGCCGAGGAGGACCTCGCCCGCATCCGCGCCATTCCCGCGGTGGGCCGGGCGCTCGAGCTCTACCGCCTGGAGATGAACGCGGAGGCGTTCCGCGAATGGGTGTTCGGGCTGCGGGCGGTGGACGACCGCGGGCTGCTCGCCGCCTCCGAGGTGGCGCTGCAGGCCGGGCTCGCCGACCGGGCCATCGGGGCGGCCGACCGCACCACGTCCGTCCACGACTTCGCGCGCCGCTATCCGGTCCACCACCGCGAGGCCCTCGCGGCCGCGGCGCGGCAGTGGAACGTGGACGAGGCCCTGCTCTTCGGCATCATCCGGCAGGAAAGCCGCTTCAACGCCACCGCGAAGTCCCGGGTGGGGGCGACGGGGCTGATGCAGCTCATGCCCGCGACGGCGCGCTGGGTGGCCAAGCAGATCCCCGTGCAGTCCTACCGGCCCTCGCTCCTCGTGCAGCCCGAGGTCAACGTCGCCATGGGCGCCTACTACTTCCATCGCGTCCTCGCGGACCTGGGGGACCCCATCCTCGCCACCGCGGGCTACAACGCGGGCCCCGGGCGCGCCAGGCGCTGGCGCGACGCGCGCCCCCTCGAGGGCGCGGCCTACGCCGAGTCGATCCCCTTCGACGAGACGCGCGACTACGTGAAGAAGGTGATGGCCAACGCCTGGTACTACACCCACCGCCTCACGGGAAAGACGGCGAGCCTGCGCGCGATGATGGGCACCGTGCCGGCCCGCAACGGCAACGACGCCTCCAGCGTCGCCTCGCTGCCATGAGCGCCGTCTCCCGCGTCCTGGTGCTCGGCGCGAGCGGCTTCGTCGGCCGCTCGGTGTGCGCGCGGCTCGCGCAGGCAGGCATCGCGGCGCGCGCGCTCACGCGCGAACGCCACAAGTCCCGCCCCCTGCACGTGATCCCGTCCCTCGAGGTCGTCGAGGGCAGCCCGCACGACGACGGCGACCTCGCGCGCGCGCTCGACGGCATGGACGCGGTCGTGAACCTGGTGGGCATCCTGCACCAGAGCCGGCGCGAGCCCTTCGAGAAGGTGCACGCGCGGCTGCCCGCGCGCCTGGCCCGCGCCTGCGTCGCGACCGGCGTGCGCCGCCTCGTGCACGTGAGCGCCCTGCACGCCGATCCCGCGGGCCCGAGCGAATACCTGCGCTCGCGCGGACGAGGCGAGGCGGCGCTGCGGACCGAGGGCGCGGGTCTCGCCCTCACGATCCTCAAGCCGTCGGTCATCTTCGGGCGCGACGACAGCTTCCTCAACCTCTTCGCGGGGCTGGTGAGGCCCCTGCCCGTCGTCCCGCTCGCCGGCGCCGGCGTGCGCTTCCAGCCGGTGTGGGTGGAGGACGTGGCGCGGGCCGTCGTGGCCTGCCTGGAGGATTCGCGCACCGTCGGGCAGGCCTTCGACCTGTGCGGCCCGCGGACCTACACGCTCGCCGAGATCGTCGCGTACGTGGCCGGCCTGCAGGGCCTGGCGCGGGCGATCGTGCCGCTCCCCGGGTGGGCCGCGTACGCGCAGGCCTTCGTGCTGGAGCACCTGCCCGGACCGGTCATGACGCGCGACAACCTCGCCTCCATGAAGGTCGACAGCGTCTGCGGCTGCGACTTCCCCGCCGTCCTCGGATTCTCTCCCGCGGCGATGGAGGCGATCGTGCCCGAATACATGGCCGCCGCGGGCCTGCGCGGCCGCTACGCAAGGTACCGCCAGCGAACCGGGAGGTGACATGGAAGGCCTGACCCTCGTCATCGGCAACAAGAACTACTCCTCGTGGTCCATGCGCGCCTGGGTGCTGCTCGCGCAGCTGGGCATCGCGTTCGAGGAGAGGAAGCTGCGCTTCGACTCGGACGAATGGGACGCGGGCATCGGGCGACTTTCGCCTTCCGGCCTCGTGCCCGTCCTCTGGCGCGGCGAGCAGGCGGTGTGGGACACGCTCGCCATCGCCGAGACCGTGGCGGAGTGGTTGCCGGACAAGGGCGTGTGGCCCGGCGATCCCGTGGCGCGCGCGCTCGCCCGCTCGGTCTCGGCGGAGATGCACGCGGGGTTCCGCGCCCTGCGGCAGCGCATGCCGATGAACATCCGCGCGAGCCACCCGGGCAAGGGCATGACGCCGGAGGTGCGCCGCGACATCGACCGCATCGAGCAGCTGTGGCGGGAGTCGCGGACGCGCTTCGGCGACGGCGGCGACTTCCTCTTCGGCCGATTCTCGGCAGCCGACGCGATGTTCGCTCCGGTGGTGATGCGCTTCGCGACCTACGGGGTGTCCTGCTCGCCGCTGGCGCGGCGCTACTGCGAGGCCGTGCAGGCCGCGCCGGCGGTGCGCGCCTGGTGCGAGGCCGCGCGCGCGGAGACGGAATGGGTGGCCGAGGACGAGCCCTACGCCGAAGCGCCGCGGCCATGATGGCGGCGGGGACGATCGCGAGATGAGGATCTACGCGGTGGGCGGAAGCCTGCGCGACGAGCTCCTGGGCCGGCCCGTGTCCGACCGCGACTGGGTGGTGGTGGGCGCGACCCCGGAGGAGATGGCCGCGCGCGGGTTTCGCGCGGTCGGCGCCGACTTCCCGGTCTTCCTGCACCCCGAGACCCACGAGGAGTACGCGCTCGCCCGCACGGAGCGCAAGACCGCGCCCGGCTACAAGGGCTTCGTCTTCCATGCCGCGCCGGACGTCACCCTCGAGGAGGACCTGCGCCGGCGCGACCTCACCATCAACGCGATCGCCCGCGGCGAGGACGGGACGATCGTCGACCCGTTCGGCGGCCGCGAGGACCTGCAGCGGGGAATCCTGCGGCACGTGAGCGAGGCCTTCGCGGAGGACCCGGTGCGGATCCTGCGCGTCGCCCGGTTCGCCGCGAGGTTCGGCTTCGCGGTCGCGCCCGAGACGATGGCGCTGCTGCGCCGCATGGTGGAGTCGGGGGAGGCCGACCACCTGGTTCCCGAGCGCGTATGGCAGGAGATCGCGCGCGGCCTCCAGGAATCCCGGCCCGCGCGAATGGTGGCCGTGCTCGGGGAGTGCGGCGCGCTCGCGCGCGTGCTTCCCGAGGTGGCGGAGCACGCGGCGGGCGACGGTGCGGCGCTTCTTTCGGCGCGCCTGGATGCCGGCACGGCCTTCGGCCTGCCGGTGCGCTTCGCCTGCCTCACGCTCGGGCTCGCGCCGGAGGCGGTCGCGAAGCTGTGCGAGCGGATCAACGCGCCGGGGGAATGCCGCGACCTCGCGGGTCTCGCGGCGCGCGAGCGCTCCGCCGTGGAGGGCGCCGGCATCCTCGGCGCGGAGCAGCTGCTCGCGCTCCTCGAGCGCACCGACGCCTTCCGCCGGCCCGAGCGGCTTGAGCGGCTCATGGAGGTGTGCGAGTGCGACCTGCGCGCCCGCGGGCTGGAGCGCCAGGTGCCCCGCGATCGCATCCGCCGGGCGAGGGAGGCGGCCCTCGAAGTCGACGCCGCCGCCATCGCCCGCGACAACCCGCGCTCCGTGCCGGCCTCCATCCACGCGGCGCGCGCGGCGCGGATCGCCGAGGCGCTTTCGCGGGGCTGATCCGGAGCCCGCGGCCCGGAAAACGAAAAGGCCCCCGGCGAACCGGGGGCCTTCGGGTTGCTGCCGACCCGAGCCCCTCGCGGGGCGGGATCGCCTAGCGGCGCTTGCCGGCCTTGCGGACGGGGGCCTTCGGGGCCTTGGCGGCGGCGGCCTGGACGGTCGCGACGTTCTGCTCGACGGTCTTCTCGACGGTGTCGTAGAGCTGCTTGTTGACGGCGGCGAGGTTCGCGTAGGCGTTCTGCGCCGCGGCGATCGCGCTCTTCACGTTGCCGACGTAGGCTTCCGAGCCGGCCGGGGCGTACTTGAAGGCTTCCTCGAGGGAGGCGACGGCGCTCTTGTTGAGGTCGGCGGCCTGCTTCTCGATGACCTTCTTCACTTCGGCGTTGGTCTCGGCGGCGGTCTCGTAGACCGTGCGCGAGTAGGCGTAGGCGCGCTTCATCACCGGCTCGAGGGCGGCGGAGTTGATCGCGATGACCTCGTGCACGTCCTTCGCGCCGGCCAGCGCCGCGGCGTGCGCGGTGGCCTGCTCGACGGAATCGCGGGCGGCATCGAGGCCGATCTCGGCGAACTTCTCGAGGTTGGCGAGGGAAAGCTGGGCGAAGTGGGCGAACTGGTTGATCGCGGCTTCGTTGGCGACGCTGAATTGCTCGACTTTGAACATGTCTGGCTCCTTGGACTGTGATCGCTGGGTTGACGTTTGCGGGCAGCCTGTTTTGCTGCACTGCACAAATSCGAATTTTAGGCCTCGCAGCAGCGAAGTCAAGGGGGTATGGGAATTATTTTTTGCAGTGCAGCAAACAATCGSGCCGGCCCGGGAAGCATTGCGAATCAAGGACTTGCAGCCCGACCGTCGGGGGCTCCCAAAGGAAAAGGGCCCGCGAGCGGGCCCTTTCCGAGGGGAGCGCGGGCYCGGGGCCCGGCCGGGAGGCGCGGCTCAGTTGACCTTGAGCCCCCTCTCCTTGAAGTAGCGCAGGGCGCCCGGGTGGAACGGGATCGGCGAGCCGCCGGTRAGCTGGTTGTCCAGGGAGAGGAAGGCGGCGTCCTTGTGCGCCTTCACGAGCTCGTCCTTCTTCTCGAACATCGTCTTGGTGATCTGGTAGATGACGTTCTCGTCGGCCGATTCCGGCACGACCAGGAGGTTCCAGACGTCGACGTTGGTGGTCTCGCGGGTCTCGCCCGGATAGGCGTTCGCGAGGATCCGGTTCTTCACGTAGAGCGGGCCGTACTTCTTGCGCATGGCCTCGGCGCCGTCGCCGTGGTCGATGAGCTTGATCTTCTTGCCGGGAGTGGCCGCCAGGTCGGTGATGCCCGGCGTGGGAACGCCGCCGACCCACATGAGGGCGTCGACCTTGCCGTCCTTGAGGGCGTTCACCGACTCGGCGAGCGACAGGCGCTCGCGGTTCACGTCCTTGTTGGGATCCAGCCCGTAGGCCTCGAGCAGGCGCATCGCCATCACCTCGGTGCCCGAGGCGGGCGCGCCCGTGGCGGCGCGCTTGCCCTTCAGGTCGGTCATCTTCTCGATGCCCTTGCCCTCCACGGTGACGACGTGCATCCGGTTCGGGTAGAACACCACCAGGGTGCGCAGGGCGACCTTCTTGTCCTTGAACTTGTCGAGGCCGTTGTAGGCGTCCCACGCCGCGTCGGCCATCGTGAAGCCCACCTCGGACTTCCCGCCGCCGATGAGCTGCAGGTTGGCGATCGAGCCGGCCGTCACCTCGGCCGTGGCCTCGACGCCCGGCACGTACTTGGACAGCACGGCGGCCAGTCCCCCGCCCAGGGGGTAGTAGACGCCGGCCGTGCCGCCCGTGCCGATGGACATCCGGATCTTCTTTTCCTGGGCGCCGGCGCTGCCGATGCCGAACGCGGCCACCAGGGCGACCGCCATTGCGACGAACTTCCTCATGTCTCCTCACTCCTCGTGTTGTCGATTGCGCCCGGGGCGGGCCCCGTGGTCCGTTCTTCCTGCCGGCTTCTGGTTGCCCGCTCGGAACGGGTGATTCTAGCCGAATCCCGCTACTCGCCGATGCCCAGGGGCAGCGGGCGCGCGGACTGGAAACCCTGCAGCGGCGGGTCGATCCCGCGCCCTATCCCCAGCACCTTGAAGAGCTCGCCCATCTCCGAGGGGCTGATGAGCCGGTTCACGGCGCTCGTCGTCTTCAGGCGCGAAAGCGTCATGCCCGGGTCGGCTTCCGAGACCATGACGGCGAGCCCGCAGGAGATGAGGAAGTGGGCCTGGGTGGTGTATCCCATCACCTCCCCGTCGGCCGCCCGGGCCGCGAGCGCCATGGCGGTGAAGTCCACGTGCGCCGTGATGTCCTGCAGGCCCGGGAGGAAGAACGGGTCGTTGTGGAAGCGGTGGCGGTAGTGGCATCGCAGCGTGCCCATCGAGCGCTGCGGGTGGTAGTACTCGGCCTGCGAGAAGCCGTAGTCGATGAAGAGCGCGAGGCCGCGCCGCAGGGCCGCCGTGACCGAGCGCACGAGCCCCTCCGCGGCGAGGTTCACCTCCGTGAGGTAGTCGTAGTCGCCCGCGGGGATCACGGCCGCCGCGCGGCGCTTGAGGTCGCCCTCCGGAAGCGCCATGTCCTCCCATGCCAGGCCGGCCTCCGTGAGCACCACGCCGCGCTCCAGGATCTCGCCGCGGGTGCGGTGCACGAGCGCGCAGGGAACGACGTCGAGCACCTCGTTGGCGATCACCAGCCCGTCGATGCGCTCCGGCAGGCGGTCGATCCATTCGAAGCGGTCGGCCTCGTCCGGCAGGCGCCGGGCGACGAGGGCGCGCTGGCGCTCGCGCAGCTCGGGACTGGTCTCCAGCAGCCGGCAGCGCGGGAGGACGGCCCCCTGGGCCTTGAGCTCCGCCATCAGGTCGACCGCGAGGACCCCCGTGCCCGGTCCCAGCTCCAGGATGTCGCCCCCGGTCCGGTCGAGCACCTGCCTCGCCTGCATCGCGAGGCAGCGCGAGAACATCGGCGAGATCTCCGGGGCCGTGACGAAGTCGCCCTCGGCGCCGATCTTGCGCGACCCGGCCGCGTAGTAGCCCTGGCCCGGCTCGTAGAGCGCGAGCTCCATGTAGCGCGAGAAG
This sequence comes from Betaproteobacteria bacterium, assembly GCA_003105245.1. Classification (GTDB taxonomy): domain Bacteria; phylum Pseudomonadota; class Gammaproteobacteria; order Burkholderiales; family Usitatibacteraceae; genus FEB-7. The sequence continues at coordinate 10,344 of PQAI01000168.1, forward strand.
GGGATCCAGCCTCCCTCCTCGCCGATCACGGTTGCGATGCGCTCGGCGAGCTCGTGCGAGTGCGCGGCGGCCTCGGGCGAAGGGGGTGGAAGGGAGAAATCGGGCTGGGAAGCCATCGGGGTCGCGGCGCCGTGGGGGAGCGATCGGGGAATTCGTTAAACTTTCGCCTCGGGCGCCGTTCGTTCGGGCGGGGCGATTATCGGGGGAAATATAGCATCATGGCCGAGCCGGTGGTTCTGGTGACGGGGGGCGCCCGGCGCGTGGGGGCCGCGATCGTTCGCGCCGCGCACGCCGCGGGGGCGCGCGTGGTGGTCCACTGCAACCGCTCGTGCGCCGAGGCGCGCGAGCTCCTCGCCGGCCTCGAGGCCGCCCGCCCCTCCTCGACGGCGATCGTCCAGGGGGACCTGCTGGACCTCGCTCGCCTGGCCGCGCTCGTGGAGGAGGCCGCGGCGCGCTTCGGTCGGCTCGACGCCCTGGTGAACAACGCCTCGTCCTTCCACGCCACGCCGCTCGCCCGGCTCGACGCCGCGGCCTGGGACGACCTGGTGGGCACCAACCTGCGCGCGCCCCTCTTCCTCTCCCAGGCGGCGGCGCCGCACCTTCGCCGCACGCGCGGCGCCATCGTGAACATCGTCGACATCCACGCCGAGCGCCCGCTGGCGGGCTTCCTCGCCTACTCCGTCGCAAAGAGCGGGCTGGCGGGCCTCACCCGCGCCCTGGCGCTGGAGCTCGCCCCGGAGGTCCGGGTGAACGGGGTCTCCCCCGGGGCCATCCTCTGGCCGGACGACGGCCAGGCCTTCCCGCCCGCCGAGCGCGAGCGCATCACGGTACAAACGCCTCTTCGCCGCACGGGCACGCCGGAGGACATCGCCGGCGCGGTAAAATACCTCCTTTTCGACGCACCTTTCGTGACCGGGCAGGTGCTCGCCGTGGACGGCGGGCGCTCGATCGCCCTCTGACGCCGATGACCGCCGCCACCGCCACCGCCCGCGACCCGCGCAAGGCCGACTTCGAGGCCGCCAAGCGCAGGAAGCGCATCCGCCGCCTCGTGGGCGAGGCCATCGCCGACTTCTCGATGATCGAGCCCGGCGACAAGGTCATGGTCTGCCTTTCCGGCGGAAAGGACAGCTACGCGCTGCTCGACGTGCTGCTGCACCTTCGCGACTGCGCGCCGGTGCCCTTCGAGGTGGTGGCCGTGAACCTGGACCAGCGCCACCCGGGCTTCCCGGCGCACGTGCTGCCTGAATACCTCTCCTCGCGCGGCGTCCCGCACCGCATCGAGGTGCAGGACACGCACTCGGTCGTGAAGCGCGTGATCCCCGAGGGCAAGACCATGTGCAGCCTGTGCTCGCGGCTGCGGCGCGGCGTCCTCTACCGCGTGGCGAAGGAGCTGGGGGCCACCAAGATCGCGCTCGGCCACCACCGCGACGACATCCTCGAGACCTTCTTCCTCAACCTCTTCCACAACGGCAAGATCAAGGCCATGTCGCCCAAGCTCGTCTCCGACGACGGGCGCCACGTGGTGATCCGCCCGCTCGCCTACGTGGAGGAGCGCGACCTCGCGGCCTACGCCGGGGACCGCGCCTTCCCCATCATCCCCTGCGACCTGTGCGGCTCGCAGGAGAACCTGCAGAGGAAGCAGGTCAAGGCGATGCTTCGCGAGTGGGAGCGCAAGCACCCCGGGCGCGTCATCTCGATCTTCAGCGCGCTCACGCGGGTGACGCCCTCGCACCTGATGGACCGCAGCCTCTTCGACTTCGCGAACCTCGTGGCCGACGGGACCCCGCAGCCCGACGGCGACACGGCCATCGATCCCGACGAGCTGCCCGACGTCTCCCAGGGGACGATCGTGCGCTTCACGCCCGGCCGAGGTTGACCGCGACGCGAGACCCCGCCCGATCCCCCGAACCGACTCACACCCCGGGGCGCCCGCCGGGCGCCCCCGAAACCAGGACACGGAAATGACGCTCAAGCACCTCGCCCCGACCAAGAAGATCCACTCGTTCCACCCGCCGCAGCGCACCCTGCTGGGCCCGGGCCCCTCCGAGATCAACCCGCGCGTGATGGCCGCGATGAGCCTTCCGGCCATCGGTTACCTCGACCCGGTGTTCGTCGAGATGATGGAGGAGCTCAAGTCGCTGCTGCGCTACGTCTACCAGACGGGCAACGCCCTCACCTTCCCCGTCTCCGGCCCCGGCTCCGTGGGCATGGAGTACTGCTTCGTGAACATGGTCGCCCCCGGCGACAAGGTCGTCGTCTGCCGCAACGGCGTCTTCGGCGGCCGGATGATCGAGAACGTCGAGCGCGCCGGCGGCACCGCCATCGTGGTCGAGGACGCGTGGGGCGAGCCGTGCGACCCGCAGAAGCTCGAGGACGCGCTGAAGAAGAACCCCGACGCGCGCGTGGTCGCCTTCGTGCACGCCGAGACCTCCACCGGCGTGCAGTCGGACGCGAAGACCCTCGTCTCCGTGGCCCACAAGCACGACGCGCTCGCCATCGTGGACGCGGTGACCTCGCTCGCCGGCTGCCCCGTGATGGTCGACGACTGGGAAATCGACGCGGTCTACTCCGCCAGCCAGAAGTGCCTGTCGTGCACCCCGGGCCTGTCGCCCGTGTCCTTCAACGACCGCGTCGTCGAGCACGTGAAGGCGCGCAAGGACAAGATCCACAGCTGGTTCATGGACATGAACCTGCTGCTGGGCTACTGGGGCGCGACCACGCGCACCTACCACCACACGGCGCCCACCAACAGCCTGTACGCGCTGCACGAGGCGCTGCTCCTCATCAAGGAGGAAGGCCTGGAGAACTGCTGGGCCCGCCACCACCGCAACCACCTCGCGCTCAAGGCGGGGCTCGAGGCGATGGGGCTCAACTACCTCGTCAAGGAGGGCGCGCGCCTGCCGCAGATGAACGCGGTGCACATTCCCGAGGCCATCCGCGACCGCGAGGCGGAGGTGAGGAAGACGCTGCTCAACGAGTTCAACCTCGAGATCGGCGCGGGGCTGGGGCCGCTCGCCGGCAAGATCTGGCGCATCGGCATCATGGGCTACTCCTGCAAGCCCGAGAACGTGATGCTGTGCCTGTCGGCGCTGGGCTCCGTGCTCTCCGACATGGGCCTGCCGGTCAAGGTGGGCGAGGCGGAGGCCGCCGCGCACAGCGCCTACGCGCAGATCCACGCCCAGGAAGCGCGCAAGAAGGTCGCGAACCTCAAGTAGCKCAACGCRARRKMGAATGAAGGGGMCAGSTWSCYTTCAGCACRCGRMTGAAGKGYARMGYMMCCTKSMYYCTTTTCGCTATTTCGCSCCGASSKYCTGGCGGAAGCGCTGCTCGACCTGCGGCTGCTGCGCGAACTTCTCGAGCTGCGGCATGACCTTCTCGAGCTCGGCGAGGCGGTCGGCCGGCGAGGGATGGGTCGAGAAGGTGATCGAGGCGCCCGATTCCTCGGGCTTCACCTGCGCCAGCATCGTGAGCACGGCGACGAAGCCGTACGGGTCGTAGCCGCCGCGCGCGGCGACCACCACGCCCAGCCGGTCCGCCTCGTACTCCATGCTGCGGTCGAGGGGGCGCAGGAAAAGGCCGTCCTTCACCAGGTCCACGCCCGCGTTGGCGAGCTGGGTCTTGAGGCCCAGCACGTCGCCCCCGCCGCGGCGCCCGATCTGGTCGGCCGCGACGGCCTTGGCCCCGTCGGCGGCGGCGCTCCAGCCCGCGTCGGACTGGATGGCCGAGAGCTGGTGCTTCTTCAGCACGTGCGCGATCTCGTGGGCGAGGACGCCGGCGAGCTCGGCCTCGCTCGTCAGCCGCTTCACCAGCCCGTGCGAGACGACCACGGTGCCGCCGGGCATCGCGAAGGCGTTGATGACCTCGGTGTCGATCACGCCGAAGGTCCACGGCAGGTCCGCCCGCTCGGTCTGCGAGGCGAGCCAGCGCCCCACGCGGTTGACGTAGCGCTGCAGGCGCTCGTCGGGATGCAGCCGGATGGCGCCCAGGAAGCCGGAGGCGATGCCGTCGCCCAGGGCCACTTCCTCCTCGACGGTGTACTCCTTGGTCGCCTCCTGGATCTTGGGCGCGATCTCCACGGCCTTCCGGCCGAGGTCGATGATGCGGCCGATGTCGAGCTGGGCGTGCGCGGGAATTGCCGCCAGGAGCGCCAGCGCGGCGAGGAGCGCCCTCACGACCCGCTCCCCACGTAGGCGACCGCCACCGGGGCGAGCCTCGCCTCGCGGGCGAAGCGCTCCGCGCCGGCCCTGTCGGCACGGTACGACTGCATCTTCCTCAGCGCCGCGGGATCGGGCGAGGCGTTCTTGAAGTCCTCGGGCGTGAGCCCGCGGATGCCGAGCGTGGCGACCTTGGAGGTCCTGGGCGCCTCCTTGGTGCCGAAACCGAAGATCGAGGTGATGCTGCCGCTGCCGCCCGACGAGGACGCCTCCACCGTGGACTGGAAGCGCAGGTGGAAGGCGCGCACCCAGCCGCGCTGGGCTCCCGCCTCGACCTGCGTCCAGGCGCCCTGGCGCGCGACGACCTTCACCGCCGAGTCCGAAGCCAGGGAAGCGAGCGTGCGCGAGTCGGCCGCCGGGCGTTCCTTGAGTTCCGTGGCGCGGTTGGTGGACGCCGGCTCCAGGGCGAAGGCGTCGCCGATCAGCGACAGGCCGGCGACGAGCAGCAGGACGAGGTAACGAGTGGGCATGGCGGCGATGATAGGTCGCCCGGTCGCAACATTCAATGCGGACGATTCAGCGGATCAGCACCGTCGCCAGTCCCAGCAACAGCCCCATGCTCGCCACGTCCGTGGCGGTCGTCACGATGATGCTCGAGGCCGTGGCCGGGTCCGCCCCGAGGCGCTTGAGGACGAGCGGGACGAGCGCGCCGGAGACGCCGCTGACGGCGCAGGCGCCCATCATGGCGAGGAAAACCGCGACCCCCAGGAGCGGCGCGCTCGGCGAATCCTGCGAGCGCGCGAGGAAGAACATGGCGATGCCGCAAAGCACGCCCGTCACCGCGCCGTTGGCGAGGCCCAGGAAGAACTCCTTCGCGACGAGCGCCTTGCCGGCGCCCGCCCGGATGTCGCCCAGGGTCATCCCCCGCACCGTGACGGCGAGCGCCTGGCAGCCGGTGTTCCCGGACTGCCCGGCGAGCACCGGCAGGAACGTCGCGAGGATGACCAGCTTGTCCAGCGTGCCCTGGAACAGCGCCACCACGCCGCCCGCCGCGAAGGCGGTGAGGAGGTTCAGCTGCAGCCACGGGTGGCGGAACTTGAAGGCCCGCCCGAGCGAGGTGTTGACGCGCTCCTCCTTCTCGACGCCCACCATCGAGCCCGGCTGCGCGGTGATCTCGAAGGCCTGTTCCTCGAAGATCGCGGCTCCCCGCACCAGCCCCAGGAGCTTTCCTGCCTCGTCGCAGACCGGATACACGGGGTAGTGGCGGTTGAGGGTGAGCTTCATCGCCTCCGCGACAGGCGTGTCCGCCCGGAAGGAGAAGGCGTCCCTCAGCATCACGTCGCCCAGCTTCGCCTCGTTGTCGCTGAACAGGAGGTCGCGCATGGTGACGATGCCGAGGAGACGGCCCTCGCCGTCGATCACGTAGCCGTAGGTGACGAGCGCCGTCCTCACGACGGCGCGCAGCTGCTCGATCGCTTCGCCCACCGTCATCCCGGGGGAGAACACGGCGTTGGGCGGCTCCATGAGCCGGCCGACGGCGCCGGAGGGAAAGCGGGCGTTTCGCAGCCACTGCCGGGCGAGCTCCGGGCTGGCGGCCTTCGAGATCGCGGCGAGCGGCTCGGGCGCCATCTCCGCCAGGATGTCCTGCGTGATCCCGGGATTGAGCACCGTGAGCGCCTCGACGGCGCGGAGCGGCTCCTCCGCCGCAAGCATCCTCGCCGCATCGCGCGGAGGCTGGGACTTCAGGCGTGCGGCGAGGGACTGGCGCTCTTCGACGGTGGTCTGGGTCACGGCGAGCTCCGGCAGGCGCGGAAGTGCCGGATTCTAACCCCGGCCGCGCCCTACAGTCCCAGCCTCTGCCAGATCGTCGTCGTGGGCCCCGCCTGGTTGAGCGTGTAGAAGTGCAGTCCCGGGGCGCCCAGCCCGAGCAGCCGGTCGCACAGCTCGGTCACCACGTCCAGCCCGAAGGCCTTGATGGAGGCCGTGTCGTCGCCGAAGCTCTCGAGGCGCAGCCGGATCCAGCGCGGGATCTCCGCCCCGCACGCGTCCGAGAAGCGCGCGAGCTGGGTGAAGTTGTTGATCGGCATGATGCCGGGGACGATGGGCACGTCCACCCCGAGCGCCTCCACCGACTCGACGAAGTGCGCGTAGGCGTCGGCGTTGTAGAAGTACTGGGTGATGGCCGAGTTCGCGCCGGCGTCGATCTTCGCCTTGAAGTGGGCGAGGTCGTCGGCGGGGCGCCGGGCCTGGGGATGGAATTCGGGGTAGGCGGCGACCTCGACGTGGAACCAGTCGCCCGTGTGGGCGCGCACGAAGCCCACGAGGTCGGCGGCGTAGCGGAACTCGCCCGCCACGGCCATGCCGGAGGGCAGGTCGCCCCGCAGGCACACCAGGCGGCGGATCCCCGCCTCGCGGTAGCGGTCGAGGAGCGCGGCGATGCTCTCGCGCTTCGAGCCGATGCACGAGATGTGGGGCGCGGCCACGTGGCCCTCGCGGTGGATCTCGAGGATCGTCTTGAGCGTGCCTTCCTGCGTGGAGCCGCCTGCGCCGAAGGTGCAGGACATGAAGGCGGGCTCGAGCTGCGCCAGCTGGGCGCGTGCCTTGCGCAGCTTCTCCTCGCCCTCCGGGGTCTTCGGAGGGAAGAACTCGAAGCTGAAGAGCTTCGTCCGGTTGCGTTGCGATTCCATGAGGGGGGGCCGGGGCGGCGGGCGCCCCGGGGATCCGGACCTAGTAGCGGTACTGGTCGGCCTTGTAGGGGCCTTCCTTCGCCACGCCGATGTAGCGCGCCTGCTCGTCGGTGAGCGTGGTGAGCCTCGCGCCCAGCTTCGAGAGCTGCAGCCGCGCCACCTTCTCGTCGAGSTGCTTGGGCAGCACGTACACGCCCACCGGGTACTYCCCGGTGCGMGTGAAGAGCTCGATCTGCGCGAGGGTCTGGTTGGCGAAGGACGAGCTCATCACGTAGCTCGGRTGGCCSGTGCCGCAGCCCAGGTTCACSAGSCGCCCCTCGGCGAGCAGGATGATGCGCTTGCCGTCCGGGAAGATGACGTGGTCGACCTGCGGCTTGATGTTCTCCCACTTGTACTGCTTGAGGGAGGCGACGTCGATCTCGTTGTCGAAGTGGCCGATGTTGCACACGATCGCCTGGTCCTTCATGCGCTTCATGTGCTCGTGCTTGATGACGTGCAGGTTGCCGGTGGCGGTCACGAAGATGTCGGCCTTGTCGCAGGCCTCCTCCATCGTGACGACGCGGTAGCCCTCCATCGCCGCCTGCAGGGCGCAGATGGGGTCGATCTCGGTGATCCAGACCTGCGCGGAGAGGGCGCGCAGCGCCTGCGCGCTGCCCTTGCCCACGTCGCCGTAGCCGCAGACCACCGCGACCTTGCCGGCGACCATCACGTCGGTGGCGCGCTTGATGCCGTCCACGAGCGACTCGCGGCAGCCGTAGAGGTTGTCGAACTTGCTCTTGGTCACCGAGTCGTTCACGTTGATGGCCGGGAACTTGAGGGTGCCTTCCTTCGCCATCTGGTAGAGGCGGTGCACGCCCGTGGTGGTCTCCTCGGTGACGCCCTTCACCTTCGCGAGCCGCGTCGAGTACCACTTCGGGTCCTTCGCGAGCTTCGCCTTGATCGAGGCGAAGAGGAACTTCTCCTCCTCGCTGCCGGGGCTGGCGATGACCTTCGCGTCGGCTTCCGCGCGCGCGCCCAGGTGCAGCAGCAGGGTCGCGTCGCCGCCGTCGTCCAGGATCATGTTGGTGTACCCGTTGTCGGGCCACTCGAAGATGCGGTGCGTGTAGTCCCAGTACTGCTCGAGCGTCTCGCCCTTCACGGCGAAGACGGCCGTGCCGCCCTTGGCGATGGCGGCGGCGGCGTGGTCCTGCGTCGAGTAGATGTTGCAGGAGGCCCAGCGCACCTCGGCGCCCAGGGCCTTCAGCGTCTCGATGAGGACCGCGGTCTGGATCGTCATGTGCAGCGACCCGGTGATGCGGGCGCCCTTGAGGGGCTTGGAGGCGGCGTACTCCTCGCGGATCGCCATGAGGCCGGGCATCTCGGTCTCGGCGATGGCGATCTCCTTGCGGCCCCAGTCGGCGAGGGCAAGGTCTGCGACGACGTAGTCGGCGGCGTTCGGTTTCAGGACGGCGTTCATCGTTCTCTCCAGTATCGGGTGAAGGATGCCGCTGTGGGGAACGGGCGCTTCTCACCCGGTCCTGCACAGTCGGGTGAGCGCCGTTGCGGTGGGAAATCCGAGCCTGGCGGGGCGGGCGCCCCGTTGCAACGCTCCTCGGACAGGACGGATTATACAGGCCCTTTCCC
>PQAI01000169.1 GCA_003105245.1 Betaproteobacteria bacterium
GCCATCGGAGTGGAAGAACCGCGAGGTCGCGAGGAAGAGCCTGGTGGCCGCGCGGGCCCTGAAGGCGGGCGAGCGTCTCGAGGTCGCGTGCAAGCGGCCCGGGACGGGACTTTCGCCCTTCGAGTACTGGGCCGCGGGCGAACGGGTGGCCGGGCGCGACTACGGCCCCGACGAGGCGATCGATGGCTGAGCGCGGGATCTACCTCCTGGCCGCCGGCGGGCACGCGAGCGTCGTCCTCGACGCGCTCCTCGCGATGGGCGTGCGCGTGGCCGGCATCCTCGACCCGGCCCGCAAGCCGGGCGAGTCGATCTTCGGCGTGGCGGTGCTGGGCGACGACGGCTGGCTCGCCGGGCGCGAGCCGGGAGCGACGCTGCTTGCCAACGGCGCCGGGCAGGTGCCGCGCGCGAGCCTGCGCCAGGCGCTCTTCGAGGGCTTCAAGGCGCGCGGCTTCGGGTTCGTATCGGTGCTGCACCCCTCGGCGGTCGTCGGGCGCGAGGCCGAGCTCGCCGAGGGCAGCCAGGTCATGGCGGGCGCGGTGGTGCAATGCCGCGCGCGCATCGGCAGGAACGCGGTCGTCAACACGCGCGCGAGCGTCGACCACGACTGCATCGTGGGCGAGCACGCCTTCGTCGGCCCGGGCGCCACTCTCTGCGGGGACGTGCGCGTGGGCGAGGGCGCGTTCGTGGGCTCCGGCGCGGTGGTCCTGCCCGGGGTCGCGGTCGGTGCCCGCGCCATCGTGGGCGGCGGCGCGCTCGTGGCGCGCGACGTCCCCGAGGGCGCGCTGGTGACCGGGGTGCCGGCGGCGGCCCGGCGGGAGCGAAGCGAATGAAATCGTGGAAGGACGTCGTCGTCTCCCCGGAGGCGACGCTCAAGGAAGGCATCGAGCGCATCGACAAGGGCGGCATGCAGCTCGCCATCGTGCTGGAGCCCGACGGGCGGCTGGCCGGCCTGCTGAGCGACGGCGACGTGCGCCGCGCCATCCTGCGGGGCTGCGACCTCGCCACGCCGGTGCGGCAGGTGATGAACCGCCAGCCCACCACCGCGCCGTCGTCCTCCTCGAGCGAGGAGCTGCTGGCGCTCATGCGCAAGAAGATCCTGCGCCAGCTGCCGGTGGTGAACGAGGCCGGCAGGGTCGTGGGGCTCGCCACGGTGGACGACCTCTCCGGGGTCGTCGAGCGCCCGAACTGGGTCGTGCTCATGGCCGGAGGCCTGGGCACGCGCCTGCTGCCGCTCACCGAGACGGTGCCCAAGCCGATGCTGCCCGTGAGCGGCAAGCCCATCCTCGAGAACATCCTCGAGAGCTTCGTCGAGCAGGGCTTCCGGCACTTCTTCCTGTCGGTGAACTACATGGCCGAGGCGGTGCGCGCGCACTTCGGCGACGGCAGCCGCTGGGGCGTGGACATCACCTACCTCTACGAGAGCAAGCGCCTGGGCACGGCGGGGGCGCTGTCGCTGCTTCCCGGCCGGCCGGAGGACCCGATCCTGGTCATGAACGGCGACCTCCTCACGCGCGCGCGCTTCGACAACATGCTGCACTTCCACCTCGAGCACGGCGCGTCCGCGACCATGGCGGTGCGCGAGTACGACTTCCAGGTGCCCTACGGCGTGGTGCGCCTGGAGGGGGCGAGGATCCTGGGCGTCGACGAGAAGCCCGTGCACCGCTTCTTCGTGAACGCGGGCATCTACGCGCTCTCGCCCGCCGTCCTCGACCTGGTGCCGAAGGACCGCTTCTTCGACATGCCCTCCCTCTTCGAGGGGGTGCTCGCGAGCGGCGGGCACGTGGCGGCCTTCCCGGTGCGCGAGTACTGGCTCGACGTCGGGCGGCTCGAGGAGTTCGAGCGCGCGCAGCAGGAGTGGAGCAACGAGGACGAGCCCGGTGATTGACTCGCAGCCCGTGCTCGCGGTGATCCCGGCGCGCGGGGGCTCCAAGGGGCTCCCGGGCAAGAACATCCGGCCCGCCGGCGGCAAGCCCCTCATCGCCTGGACGATCGAGGCCGCGCGCGGCGCGCGGCGCCTGGACCGCGTGATCCTGTCCTCCGACGACGAGGCCATCATCGCGGTGGCGCGCGAGTGGGGCTGCGAGGTCCCCTTCGTGCGCGAGGCCCGGCTGGCGGGCGACGAGACGCCCACCATCGACGTGGTGCTCGACGCGCTCTCGCGACTGCCGGGCTACCCGTGGGTCGTGCTGCTGCAGCCCACCTCGCCCCTTCGCCTCGCCTCCGACATCGACGGCGCCATCGACCGCTGCGAGCGCAGCTCCGCGCCCTCGTGCGTGTCCGTGCGCGAGGCGCAGGAGAACCCGCACTGGATGTACCGTCTCGGCGAGGGCGGGCGGCTCTCCCCGGTCATCGCCGGCGCGGTCCCGACCCGCCGGCAGGACCTGCCGCCGGTCTACGTGCCCAACGGGGCGGTCTACGTGGCGCGCGCCGACTGGCTCGCGCGCGAGAGGAAGTTCATCACGACGGACACGGTGGCGTACGAGATGCCGGCGCGGCGATCGCTGGACGTCGACACCGAGTCCGACCTATTCCAACTGCAGGCCATCCTGGGTGAAAAGAAAGATGTTCCGCTATCCCCGACGACGTGAATTCGACATCGAGCCCTTCAAGCGCGAGGCCGGTCCGCACGCGACCCGCTACGGGCTGCCGCACGACGTGGCCTTCTGCCGCAAGTGCGTCATCTCCAACCAGCGCCCCAATTCCGCCGTCGAGTACGGGCACACGGCCGAGAGCCGGAAGACCACGATCCACTTCGACGGCGAGGGCGTGTGCGACGCGTGCCGCATGGCCGAGCAGAAGCACGGCACGATCGACTGGGCCGACCGCGAGCGCCAGCTGCGCGAGCTCTGCGACCGCCACCGCCGCCACGACGGCTCCTACGACTGCGTGGTGCCGGGCTCCGGCGGCAAGGACAGCTTCTACGCCGCGCACGTGCTCAAGTACAAGTACGGCATGCACCCGCTCACGGTGACCTGGGCGCCGCACGTCTACACCGACTGGGGATGGCGGAACCTGCAGGCCTGGATCCACGCCGGCTTCGACAACTTCCTGTGCACGCCCAACGGTCGCATCCACCGCCTCATCACGCGCCTGGCCGTGGAGAACCTCTTCCACCCCTTCCAGCCGTTCATGTTCGGGCAGAAGTCGCTCGCGCCCAAGATGGCGCTGCTGCACCGCATCCCGCTCGTCTTCTACGGCGAGAACGAGGCCGAGTACGGCAACCCCATCGCCGACACGCAGACGGCGAAGCGCGACTGGTCGTACTTCACCTCCTCGGACAAGTCGAGGATCTACCTCGGGGGCACCTCGCTTTCCGACCTCAAGGAGCACTTCGGGGTGGACGAGCACGAGCTGCAGCCGTACCTGCCGGCCGACCCGGCGCAGATCGAGGCGCAGAAGGTCGAGGTGCACTACCTGGGCTACTACCTCAAGTGGCACCCGCAGAGCTGCTACTACTACGCGGTGGAGAACGGCGGCTTCCAGGCCTCCCCGGAGCGCACGCCGGGCACCTACAGCAAGTACAACAGCATCGACGACCGCATCGACGACTTCCACTACTACACGACCTACATCAAGTTCGGGATCGGGCGCGCCACCTACGACGCCGCCCAGGAGATCCGCTCGCGCGACATCGACCGCGACGAGGGCGTCGCCCTCGTGCGCCGCTTCGACGGCGAGTTCCCCGAGCGCTTCGCCGACGAGATCTTCCGCTACCTCAGCATCCCCGGGAAGGAGTTCCCGCAGGCCTCGCGGATGTTCGAGCAGCCGGTCATGGACTACGAGTACTTCATGCACCTGGCCGACACCTTCCGCCCGCCGCACCTGTGGAAGTTCGAGAACGGCGAGTGGAGGCTGCGCCACCGGGTCTTCGACGCGGGGGCCTAGCGGCCGATGGCCAACGTCCGCCTCATCGCGCGCCTCGACATCAAGGGGCCCAACCTCATCAAGGGCATCCACCTGGAGGGGCTGCGCGTCATCGGCGACCCGCAGGAGCACGCGCGCCGCTACTACGAGCAGGGCGCCGACGAGCTCCTCTACATCGACATCGTGGCGAGCCTCTACGGGCGCAACAGCCTGCGCGACATCGTGAGCCGGGCGGCGCGCGACATCTTCATCCCGCTCACCGTGGGCGGGGGCGTGCGCTCCGTGGACGACGTGAGGGACCTGCTGCGCGCCGGGGCCGACAAGGTGGCGATCAACACGGCGGCCGTCAACCGCCCGGAGCTCGTCACCGAGGTCTCGCGCGCCTTCGGCTCGCAGTGCATGGTGCTGTCGATCGAGGCCAAGAAGATCGGCGAGGGCCGCTGGGAGGTGTTCACCGACAACGGCCGCGAGCGCACCGGCAAGGACGTGGTGGAGTGGGCGCGGCGAGGCTGGGAGCTGGGGGCGGGCGAGATCCTGCTCACCTCGGTCGACCGCGAGGGCACGCGCAAGGGCTTCGACGTGGAGCTCGTGGAGGCGGTGACGCGCGCCTGCGCCATCCCCGTGATCGCGAGCGGCGGCATGGGCACGCTCGAGCACGTGGAGGAGGTGTGCAAGCGCGGCCGGGCCGACGCCGTGGCCATCGCCGACGCGCTGCACTACAAGCGCATGGACATCCCGCAGGTCCGCGAGGGCATGCGCTCCCGCGGCATCGCCGTGCGCCGGCTCGAGGGGAGGCCCGCGCCATGACCGCCGCGGTCACCGTCATCGACTACGGCATCGGCAACATCTTCAGCGTCACCCGCGCCCTGGAGCATTGCGGCGCGACGGTGCTCCTGTCGGGCAGGCCCGAGGACATCCTGGCCGCGCCCCGCCTCGTGCTCCCCGGCGTGGGCGCCTTCGCCAACGGCATGGAGGGGCTGCGCAGCCGGGGGCTCGTCGAGCCCATCCGCCGCTACGCCGCGAGCGGCCGGCCGCTCCTGGGGATCTGCCTCGGCATGCAGATGCTCTTCGCCCGCAGCCTCGAGTTCGGCGACCACGAGGGCCTCGCGCTCATTCCCGGCATCATCGCGCCCATCGTCGCGAAGGCGCCGGACGGCGCCGCCCTCAAGGTGCCGCACATCGGCTGGACGCCGCTCGAGCGCCCGCCGGGATGCGCGACCTGGGACGCGACGCTCCTCGCCGGCGTGCGCGAGGGCGAGAACTGCTATTTCGTGCACTCGTTCACCGCCGTGCCCGAGCGCGAGTCCTCGCGCCTGGCGGACGCCTGCTACGGCGACTGCCGCATCTCGGCCGCGGTGCGCGAGGGCAATGTCTGGGGCTGCCAGTTCCACCCCGAGAAGAGCGGGGAGACGGGGCTCAGGATGGTCGCCAACTTCGTGAGGATGTGACATGCAACGGGTCAAGATCGTCGGCGCGGGCCAGCTCGGCAGCCGCCACCTGCAGGCGCTGCAGGCCGTCTCCACGCCCCTCGAGATCCACGTGATCGACCCCTCGCCGGAGTCGCTGCGCGTGGCGCGCGAGCGCTTCGAGGCCGTGGGCAAGGGCGTGGCCCACCAGGTGCGCTACGAGACCGGCGTGACCGCCACGGGGCCCACCGACGTGGCGATCGTGGCGACCAACGCCGATGCGCGCCGCAAGGCGGTGGAGCAGCTCCTCGCCGCCTCCCCCGTGAAGGGCCTGGTGCTGGAGAAGCTGCTCTTCGACCGCCGCGACGACTACGCCGCGGTGGGCTCGCTCGTCGAGCGATCGGGCGCCCGCGCGTGGGTCAACTGCTGCATGCGCGTTATGCCCCCCTACGAGGCGATCCGCGCCGAGCTCGCCGGCGCCCCCGTGTCCTACCGCGTGACCGGCAGCCAGTACGGCCTGGTCACCAACGCCATCCACTACGTCGACCACGTCGCGCACCTCACCGGCTGCGCGCAGGCCGCCTTCGACGTCTCCGGCATCGACGCGAGGCCGGTCGCGAGCAAGCGCCGCGGCTTCCTCGAGCTCACGGGCACGCTCGCGGGCCGCTTCGCCGACGGCAGCCGCTGCGAGATCGCCTGCTACCCGTCGGGCAACGCGCCCGTGGTCGTGGAGATCTTCTCGCCCACGCACCGCTTCGTCGTGCGCGAGTCGGAGGGCCGGGCCTGGCACGCGCACGAGTCCACGGGCTGGAAGTGGGAGGAGCGCGAGGCGAGGATCCCCTACCAGAGCGAGATGACCGCGGGCGTCGTCGGCTCGCTCCTCGCCACGGGCGAGTGCGGCCTCGCGCCACTGGCCGAGTCCTCGCGCCTGCACCTCGCGCTCCTCGAGGCGCTGCGGCCGTGCGTGCGCGCCGAGGCTCCCGACGACGGGCACTATCCCTTCACCTGACCGCATCGCCGAGCGAGGCGCATCGAGATGACAGACAACCAAGTCCTGCTGGTCGGCGCGGGCCCCATGGCGGTGGCCTACGCGAAGGTGCTCCAGGCGCACGGGATCGCCCCGGTGACCGTGGGGCGCGGCGCGAAATCGGCGGCCGCCTTCCGGGCCGAAACGGGGCTGGAGGCCTCGCAGGGCGGGCTGGAGGCGTGGCTCGCGGCCGGCCGCCCCGTGCCCGGGCGCGCCATCGTCGCGGTGGGCGAGAAGTGGATCGGGAAGGCGACCCGCAGCCTCATCGACGCGGGCGTGGGCTCGATCCTCGTCGAGAAGCCCGGCGGCCTCGACCCGGCCGACATCCGCGCGGTGGCCGCGCGCGCGGCAGAGCGCCGCGCCGAGGTCTTCGTGGGCTACAACCGGCGCTTCTACGCCTCGGTCGACGCGGCGAGGCGGCTGATCGCGGAGGACGGCGGCGCGACCTCCTTCAACTTCGAGTTCACCGAGTGGGGACACGTCATCGCCCCGCTCGAGAAGGAGGAGGGCGTGAAGGCGCAGTGGTTCCTCGCCAATTCCACGCACGTGATCGACCTCGCCTTCCACCTGGGCGGCGCCCCGGCCGAGATCGCCTGCTTCACCGCGGGCGGCGTCGACTGGCACCCCTCGGCCACCGTCTTCGCCGGCGCGGGAAGGACGGCGGCGGGAGCGCTCTTCTCCTACCAGGCCAACTGGCAGGCGCCCGGGCGCTGGGGCGCGGAGATCCTCACGCGCAAGCGCCGCTTCATCTTCCGGCCGCTGGAGAAGCTGCAGGTGCAGAACCTGGGCAGCGTAGCCATCGAGCCGGTGGCGATCGACGACGCGCTCGACCAGCAGTTCAAGCCCGGGCTGCACCGCCAGGTGGGCGCCTTCCTCGCGCGCGACGCGGCCGTGCTGCCGACCATCGCCGGGCAGGTGGCCATGCTCGCGTGGTACGAGAAGATCCGCGACGGCGGGAAGGCCGCGTGAGCACGCGCATCACCACGGTCTCGGCCTCGGCCGGGCCCTCGGTCCGCAGCCTCCTGGCCGAGCTCTGGGCCTATCGCGGCCTGGTGTGGGCGTTCTCCGCGCGCGACCTCAAGGTCAAGTACTTCCAGACGATCTTCGGCCCCCTGTGGGTGGTCCTCACGCCGCTCATCACCGTGGGCGTGATGACGTTCGTCTTCGGCCTGATGATCAAGGTGCCCTCCGACGACCTGCCCTACCTGGTCTTCTACCTCGTGGCGATCGTGCCCTGGCTCGCCTTCATCGCGGTGTTCAGCCAGACGATGACCTCGCTCGAGGCGCACGGATCGCTGCTCAGCAAGATCTACTTCCCGCGGCTGGTGATCGGCGCCTCCTACGCGGTGAACGGCACGATCGACTTCCTCGTGGGCTTCGCCGCCGCGGTGGCGGCGGCGGCGGCGTACGGGATCCTCACCGTGCAGTTCGTGCTCGCCATGCCGGTGCTGCTCGCCATCCAGATGGCGTGGGCGCTGGGCCTGGGGTTCCTGCTCGCCCCCTGGAACGCGCAGTACCGCGACGTGAAGCACGTCATCCCGCTCGTGATCCAGCTCTACTACTTCGCGAGCCCGATCCTCTACTCGGTGTCGGTGGCGCCGTCGTGGATGAAGTGGATGTACGCCGTGAACCCGCTCGCGGTCGTGGTGACCGCCTACCGCTCGCTGCTCAACGGCCACCCGCTCGACTGGCCGGCCCTCGCCTGGGCGCTCGTCGCCTCCTTCGCCGTCCTGGCGTGGGGCGCGGTGGCCTTCATGCGCCGGGAGCAGGAAATGGTGGACGTGCTGTGACCTGGTCGATCCAGGTCGAAGGGCTCTCGAAGCTCTACCGCGTGGGGCGCGGGCACGCGCGCAGGTTCGACAGCTTCTACGAGGTGGTCGCCGACAAGGGGCTCGCCCTCGCCGAGCGGCTCACCGGCGGACGCTCGAGCCGCATCCTGCCCGTGCGCGCCGCGGCGAGGCCCCCCGAGATCCAGAGCGAGCACCTGGTGCTCTCCGCCGGGCAGTTCGACGGCGCCCCCGAGGGCCACTTCTGGGCGCTGAAGGACATCTCGCTCGAGATCGCGGAGGGGCAGCGCGTCGGCATCATCGGCCGCAACGGCTCGGGCAAGAGCACGCTGCTCAAGATCCTGTCGCGGATCACGCGCCCGAGCGAGGGCCTGTTCCGCTTCCGCGGGCGCCTCATCAGCCTGCTGGAGGTCGGCACCGGCTTCCACCCGGACCTCACGGGCCGCGAGAACATCTTCATCAACGCCAAGATCAACGGCATGTCCGACGCCGAGATCCGCCGCAAGTTCGACGAGATCGTCGACTTCTCCGAGCTGGGCGTGCAGATCGACACGCCCATCAAGCGCTACTCCTCGGGGATGTACATGCGGCTCGCCTTCTCCGTGGCCGCGCACCTGGAGAGCGAGATCCTCATCGTGGACGAGGTGCTCGCGGTCGGCGACGCGGGCTTCCAGAGGAAGTGCCTCGACAAGATGCTCGAGATCGGCAACTCCGGGCGCACGCTCCTCTTCGTGAGCCACGACATGGACGCGGTGAGGAAGCTGTGCGACTCGGCCGTGGAGATCTCGCACGGCCGCCTGGTCGCCCAGACCCGCATCGGCGCCGGGGCCGGCGGTCCGCAGGCCCAGGGGGCGGGGCAGCAGTCCGTGGCCGCGGCCATCGCCGACTACTCGCTCGACCGCAAGATGAGGAGCGAGCGCGCCTGGAGCGAGGAGGAGGCGCCGCGCACGCCCTCCGGCGGCCTGGCGGTGCTGCGCGCGTGGCTCGAGGACGCGAAGGGCGAGGTCCGCGGCAGCTTCGTCCCCGGCGAGGAGATCGGCGTGCGCGTGGAGCTCGGCGTCGCCTCGGCCACGAGCGGCTGTACGCTGAGGCTGGAAGCGGCCACGGTTACCGGCCGGGCGCTCCTCGCCGCCACGGCCCGCGTGGGACTGGAGGAGGTCGCGGCCGGCGGCGCCCGCGTGGTCGGCTGCCGCATCCCCGCGCCCTTCTTCAACCCCGGCGTGTTCCGCCTGGGGCTGGCGCTCGCCGACGAGGCCGACCCGGGGCGCGAATGCGCGCTGCGCGAGGCGCTCGACCTCGTCGTGCTGCCCGGCGCGGAGCCGGTCCCCGCGGCCGCCCGCGAGGCGCCGCTCGCCCCCGCCTTCGACTGGTCGTCCTCGGCCTCGGGAGCCGCCGTCGCGCCGCGCGTGCGCCGCGCCGCGCACACGCTCGTGGCGGTGTACTCGCCTTCGCAATGGGCCTACCTGCGGCGCGTGGCTTCGCGCCTGCGTGATCGCGGCGAAAGCGTGGGCGCGGTCTACTTCGGCCCCGCCGGGCCGGGCGGGGACTCGATCCGGGAATCGGCCGCCCGCGAGGGTTTCGCCTTCTTCGACCACGAGGCGATGGCCGCGGCGCTCCCGCCGCCCCCGGCGGAAGGCGTGGCGATTCCCGCGGCGCTCGAGGGCGGCCGCCCGCCGCTCGCCGACGACCATCCCTATCGCGTGCTGGTTCGCCGCCAGGTCGAGGCCGCGCGCCGCGTCTTCGACGAGAGCGGCGCGCGCCTGCTCCTCGTCGGCGAGGACGGGATCGGCGGCGACGCCGCCCTCATCTCGATCGCGCGCCGGCGCGCCATTCCCGTGGTGGTGACGCCCTACGGCATCGGCGAGAGCCGCGACTACGACGTCTTCCTCGACGACAAGCATCGCGCGGGCGCGCTCAACGTGGTTCCCGACGACGCCCTCGGCGGCTTCGTCCGCCGGCACGCCGCGAAGTGGATCCGCCGGCGGCCCTACGGCGAGGCCCTCGTCTTCCCGGCCGAGTTCCTCGTCGCGCGCCTGCTCGAGGGCCTGGACCAGCCGCTGCCGTGGGCCGTGCAGGGCGGAAACGCGAACGCGATCGCGGTGGAGTCGCCCGCGATGCGCCGCCACTACCTGCGCGAGGGCATCGCCGAGGCGAAGCTCGCCGACGCCGGCTCCGTCTTCTGCGACGCCCTCCTCGAGGCGATGCGCGAGGACCCCGCGTTCGTCACCGCCTTCGAGACCCAGCGCAAGGCGCGGGCGGGCGCCACCTCGATCCTGGTGTCGCTGCCGCCCAGCTACCACGACGGCCGTGCGCCGGGCGGCGGGCCTGCCTCCTACTCCGATTTCTGCCGCGAGTTGCTCGGCTACTGCGCGAGCCTGCCCGGCGCGCAGCTCACCGTCTCCATCCATCCCAACACCCGTCCCGAGGACGCGGAGGCGATCCGCGCCACGGGCGCGCGCGTGTCGGATCGCTGGGTCGTGGAGCTCATCGCCCAGCACGACGTCTTCCTCACCGTGTACTCGAGCACCATCCGCTGGGCCATCGCGGCGCGCAAGCCGGTGGTGAACCTGGACCTCTACGGCTTCCGGCTCCCCACCTACGACGGCGTGCCGGGCGTGCTCGCCGCGGGCACGATGGACGAGGCCAGGCGGATCGTGGCGGGCCTCGTGGGCGACGACGGGGAGTACCACCGCGCGGCGCTTGCCCAGGCCGGCGCGAGCGCGGACTGGGGAGCCCTCGACGGCGGCAACCTCGCGCGCCTGCTGGATCTCGCGGCGGGGCTGCGCGCGGGAGCGCGCGCATGACGGGCGCGCGCGGGGCCTACAGCCGCACCGGCGTCTACCTCGAGGGCGGAGCGGACGGCCCGAAGCACATGTTCGTGCGCATCGGCGACCTCGTCGCGCGCCGAGCCGACGCGGCAGCGGGCTTCGACCTGCTCGACGTGGGCGCCGCCGCCGGGGCCTTCGCCGCCTACGCGCTGTCGCGCTTCCCCGCGGCCCGCGTGACCGGGCTCGAGCACGATCCCGCGCTGGTGGCCGCGGCGCGCGCCGCGTGCCCCGCCGCCACCTTCCTCGAGGGCGACGCCAACCGCATGGCGGGGCTCGCCGATTCGGCCTTCGACGTGGTGACCATGACCGGCACGCACTCGATCTTCGACGACTTCCGGCCCTCGTTCTCGGAGTGCCTGCGGGTGGCGCGCGAGGGCGCCACGGTGATCGTCACCGGGATCTTCAACCCCTGGCCCGTCGACGCGCAGATCCACTGGCGCTACGGCGCGCGCTTCGAGGCCGACTGGCACCCCGGGTACAACCTCTTCTCCCACCTCTCCGTGGCGACCTTCCTCGAGGCCCACCCGCGCGTGCGCGGCCACGAGTTCGTGCCCTTCGCGCTGCCCTTCGACCTCGCGCCGAGGGAGGACCCGATCCGCTCCTGGACCGAGGCCGGCGCCGCGGGCGAGCGCATCCTGCGCAATGGCATCATGCCGCTGCCCTTCGCGAGCCTCGTCGTCGCCGTCGGGAACCGATGAGGCTCATCGCCGCCGCCGGCGACCGGGACGGGTGGCAGCACCTGGAGGCGGTGGCCCGCGCGCTGCCGGACGGTGGCCGCGAATCCCTCGCGCTCTGCCGCGCGGGTCTCGGGCCGATCGACGGGATTCCCACGCGCGTGCTCGTGGACGACGCGGCCGCGCAGGAGGAAGTCGACCGCGCCATGGGCGGGAACGACGTCGACGCGGTCCTCCTCGTCACCAGCCGCACGGGCCCCGATCCGCTCACGCGCGCCGCGGCGAGGGGTTGCGCCGGTCTGCCCGTGTTCGCGATCCAGGAGTACTGGGGCGACCCGCTGGGCGTGGAGCCCGTCGACGGCGGCGCGCTCCGCTACCTCGTGCGCGACGAACTCGCCGCGAAGCTCACCGCGGCCCGGCAGCCGCTCGCCGACGTTTGCGCGACCGGCAGCCCCAAGTACGCGGCTTACGAGCGCCGCGACATCGAGGCGGCGCGCCGCGCCCGGCGCGCGGAGCTGGGCGCGGGCGAGGGCGATCGCCTCGCGGGATGGTTCGGCCAGGCCCCGCTCGCGGAGGAGAGCTACCGGCGCACGCTCGAAGCCTTCGCCCGGGCCGTCGCCGCGCGCCGCGGCACGAAGCTCCTCTACCGGCCGCACCCGCGCGAGTCGCCCGAGCAGGCGGCGCGGTCCCTGCGCACGTTCCGGGAAGCCGGGGTGGAGGCGCGTCTCGCGACGTCGGGCGAGACCTGGCAGTGGATCGCGGCCGTGGACGCGGTCTTCGCCTGCTTCTCCAATTGCTGCGCCGACGCGGCCCACCTCAACCGGGCCTCGCCGCGCCCGCTCAACGCCCCGGCCTTCATGCTGTTCGACGAGGAGCTGCGCGCCTACCACGAGCGCGCCACCGCCATGTCACAGCCGCCGCTCGCCACGCTCGGCCTCGCGCTGCTGGCCGCGCAGGCCGCGCGGGTCGGCGAGGTCGTCGAGGAGGCGCTCGATCCGGCCACCGCCGGGCGCCACTGGGACGCGGCGCGGCGTATGCTGCCCCTCGGGTCGGCCGCCGCGGCAGCGGTGGCGGGAGAGCTCGCGCAGGCAGGCCCTGCGCCGCGGGATGCGAGGGCAAGGAGGGAGCGCAAGTGAACCGGTTCTTCATCGGCCGCACCGAGGTGGGAGGCGGCGGGCCGCCGGCCCTGTGGCCCGACATCGACGTGTACTTCAAGCGCGACGCCGCGCTCGCCCTTCGCCTCGTGGACGCCATCCGGGAGGCGGGCATCGCGACGGTGAAGACGGCCGCGCTCCACGACCCCGGGCTCGCCGTGGACGGCGGGGCGCCGGCCCAGTACTTCGTGCAGGGGCGGGGCGTGGTCTCCGAGTCCTACCGCGAGGTCGTCGAGCGCCACGCCGTTCCCCTGGCGGACCTTCGCCGCATCTTCGCCCGCGTGCGCGAGCGCGGGCTCGACCTCGTGGTGAGCGTCTACGACGAGGAGGGCATCGCGCTCGCGGTCGAGATGGATGCCGCCGCGCTCAAGATCCCCAGCAGCAACATCGTGCACGCGCCGCTCATCCGCGCCGCGGCCTCGGCGGGCCGGCCCCTGGTGATCGACACCGGGCGCTCGACGATGGCCGAGATCGGGCGCGCGGTGGCCTGGGCGCGCAGGGCCGGCGCCGAGCGCCTGCTCGTCCAGCACAGCCCGCCCGGCCCGCCCGCCCCGGCCGCCGATTTCCACCTGCGGATGATGGCGGAGCTCGGCCGGCGCTTCGACGCGCCCTGCGGGCTGTCGGACCACTTCCCGGGAACCGAGATGCTGCTCCTCGCGGTGGCCCTGGGCGCGAGCGTTCTCGAAAAGGGCGTGTGCGCCGACGGCACCGCGCCCGACATCGACATCGCGCACGCGCTTCCCGCCTCGCAGCTCGCGCGCACGCGCGAGTTGCTCGAGCTCGCGCACGCCGCGCTCGGGCGCACGGAGCGCGTGCTTCCCCTCGACAGGCCGCGCCCGCCCGACCGGATGGGCCTCGTGGCCGCGCGCGAGCTCGCCGCCGGCGAGCGCGTGACGCGCGAGAGCGTGCGCTTCGCCTTCCCCACGCGGGGCATCCCCGTCGAGGAGTGGGACGAGGTCGAGGGCCGCAGCCTCGCGCGCGGCCTTCGCCCGGGAGAGCCCCTGTCCCGAGAGCACCTGGCTCCCCGTGATTGACGCGCCGGCGCACGAAGGGCTGGTGCCCGCACCGCTCGCCTGGCAGGAAGCCGGCGGCGAATGGGCCGGGCGGATCGCGGCGGCCGCGGACGCCTCGCGCGTGGAGCTCGCCACGCGCCCCCGGCCGCAGCCGCGCGGCTACTACCGCATCACCGCGAAGGCCACGGGCGCCAGGCGCTTCGGCAAGGTCGTGGCGGCCGCCGAGCTGCAGAGGCAATGGGCGGCGCAGCAGCTCTCCGACCGTGCGGCGGCAGCGGGCGTGCCCGCGCAGCGCTCGGTCGGGCAGCCGCTTGCGATCGGCGACGGCTATGCGCTCCTGATGTGCGAGTGGATCGACGGCCGTTTCGCCACGCCGTCGCGAGCCGAGCTCGCGCAACTGGGCGGCGTGGTGGCCGCGCTTCACGGCTTCCTGCGCGGCGAGCCGGCCGCGGGACGGGCACCCGACCCCTGGAACCCGCTCGAGGCGCTCGCGTCCTCCGGGCGCATCCCGGCGCCGGTCGCGGCCGCGGCGGCCGACCTGCTGCGGCGGCGCGGCGAGGTCGAGGAGCAGCTCGCGACGGCCCTGCAGCCCCTCCACAACGACCTGCACGCCGGGAACCTGTTCTTCCACGGCGACGGCCGCGTGGCCGCCGTCCTCGACTGGGAGGAGGCGCTGCACTCGGCCGGCTGCCCGCTCGTCGACCTGGGCTGGGTGGTGGAGCGCCTGTGCTTCGCGCGCCTCGGCGCGGCCGAGGCCGAGCGGCTCGCGGACGCCTTCCTGCGGGCCTACGCGGCCGCCGCGCCGCGCTTCCCCGTGCGACCCGGCGCGCTCCTCGACGCGATCCGCTTCCGCGGCCTGTACGCGCTGGGGCTGATCGACCGCGACGAGTCCGCGGACTCGCCCGCGATGCACCGCGAGCGCGCGAAGTTCGAGTCCCTCGTCGTGGCCTCGGAGGACTGGCGCCCCGCCCTCGGGCGCCTGGAGGCAATCGTCAGGGGTTGAGCGCGGGCCCGCGGCCCGCGGCCGCCTCCAGCAGGGCGTCGGCCATGCGGCTCGCGGCGAGCGAGGGATCGGGGAGCGAGCGCCTCGCCGCGCGCCAGGTCCCGGCCCGCCCCGCCTCGCCGATCGCCTCGCCGAGGGCCGCCGGGAGCGCCGCGGGATCGCGCACCGCGATCGCCAGCCCCTGCGAGAAGTAGGGCAGATCCTCGAAGCGCGCGATGGCCGAGTAGAAGGCGGCCATCTCCGGGTCGAAGAGCAGCATCATGGGCGACACCAGCGGCGAGGCGCTGAAGTAGTTGAGGTACGCGGCGTCGTAGGCGCAGTTCGAGAACACGGTGCAGGCCGCGTCGCATGCGACGAGGGCTTCCTCGGTGCTCTCGGCCTCGAGGCTCGCCACCGCCACGCCGGCCTCCTCCAGCAGCGAGCGGGTGCGCGCGCGCTCCTCCGGCAGCTCGCGCGGGTGGGGGCGGTAGACGAAGCGCGTCCCCGGCGCGAGCGCGAGGCACGCCTGCGCCCACGCGTCGAGCGTGCGGCGGTAGCCGGGCCGGTCGTGCAGGTGCTGCCCGAACAGGCCCACGACCGCCGCGTCCGGCGCGATGCCGAAGCGATCGCGGATGCGCGAGCGCGTCGCCGCGAGGTCGATGTGCCGGTATTCGCCGTGCCGCGGCGAGCCGCTCACGACGGCGGGCGTGCCGTGGCGCGCGAGGCTCAGCCTGGCGGCCGCCTCGTCGAGGGCGAACACCGCGTCCGGGCCGCGGCCGAAGAAGTCGTTCTGCTCGCCCCAGAAGTCCTGCATGACGAACGCGGGCACCCGGCGGCGCGCGAGGAGCGCCTCGTCGATGCCGCCCTCCCGCGGCGAGGAAAGGCCGCAGAGGACGACGTCGGGCCTCGCCTCGGCGAGGACCGCGTCGGCGAGCGAGAGCAGCGCGTGCGCCTCGGCGCCGTCGCGCTCGCGGGCGTACACGAAGGGCAGTGCCCGCGCCTCCACGCCGTGCTCCCGCAGGATGTCGAGCGCCGGCTGCTGGGCCGCGACGACCAGGCGCAGGCGGGCGTCGTCGCGCGCGTGCGCGCAGAAGGCGGAGAGCTGGAACGCCGCCGCGGGATCGCGCGCCGACACGAGAAGGGTCACCCGGCTCATGGGGGATGGGATAATTGGCGCGGGTTCCGCCAGGGGCAGTCGTGGGAGGGGGAATCGAAGCGCGATTGTCTCTCAACCCGGCGGGTGATTCCATCGTGGCCCATGTCTGAAACGAACGTCCTCGTCTTCGTCCACATCCCGACGCACTTCGCGGAGATGCTGCGCGTGGCGCGGCTGCTGCAGGGCACGGCGCGCTACCGCCCCCTCGTCGTCTTCAACGCGATGTACGAGGGCGTGGACGGCGACGTGGAGGCCTGCCGCCGCCTGGGCATCGAGACCGTCACCGAGGACCGCTACTCGCGCTACCTGCCGCCCAAGCCGCCGCTCACCGGGATCGCCCGCTGGATCAACCGGCAGCTGCGCGGGGCGCGGGCCCGGTTCGTGCGCGGCACGCGGCACGGGCCCGTCTGGCAGCTTCGCCTGGCCTACCGGGCCACGCGCCGCGGGGCGTTCGCCCTGGTCCGCGCGGTCTTCCGGTTGAGCCGGAGCGACAACCCCGTCATCCGCGGCGTCCGCCTGGTCGTCTGGGCGCTGCTGGCGCCCTTCGTCTTCCTGCTGCGCTCGCCGCTGCGCCGCGCGCTGGTGGCGCTCTTCGGCTTCGTGTTCCGGCGCCTGCCTTTCCTGCTGCCGCCGGACATCGCGGCGCAGCGCTACTTCACGCGCATCCTCCCCGGGCTCCTCGAGCGCAACCGCGTGGGCGTCGTGGTGGTGCCGGAGGACAATTTCTTCTACTTCACCAACCTGCTCATCCGCGGCGTGCACGAACGCGGCGGCGTGGCCGTGGTCGTCCCGTTCACCATCGTCAACGTGCGCGAGTGGGCGGAGGCCTTCCATCGCGAGCCGGCCTGCGACGCGAGCATGCTCGTCAACCGCGTGATCGCCGAGCTCTTCCCGGCGTGGACCCACGAGTACCGGGGCCGGCGGATGGTGCTGCCCGCGCAGCAGGTGCTGGCCGCGCAGTACCACCGCGCCGCGCCGCCGGTGCCCTGGCTGATCAACAGCGGGCACGCGGACGCCATCGCCGCGGAGAGCCCCTTCATGGCGGACTACTACCGCCGCGCCGGCATCCCCGACCGCCAGGTGCGCCTCACGGGCGCCCTCTACGACGACGTGCTGCATCGCGGGCTCGCGCGCGCGGCGCAGGACCGCGAGGATCTCTACCGCGAGGCGGGCCTGCCGCCCGGCCGGCCGATGCTCCTTTGCGCGATGCCCCCGAACCAGCTGCGCGGCTCGGGCCGGCCGCAGTGCGCCTTCCAGGACTACGGCCTGATCCTGGAGGCCTTCGCCGGGCCCCTGGAGGCGATCGCCGACGAGTGGAACGTCGTCGTGAGCCTGCACCCGCGCATCACGGCCGAGGAGGCGGGCGCGCTCGCGGGCCGGCGGCTCTTCGTCTCGCGCCGCAACATCGCCGACCTCGTGCCGCTTTCGCGCATCTTCGTCGCCTCGAGCTCGGCCACCATCCGCCTCGCGGTGACCTGCGCGATCCCCGTCGTCAACTACGACGTCTACGCCTACGACTACGACGACTACCGCGACGTGCCCGGCGTGGTCACGATGACGAGGCAGGAGGACTACGCGGCGTGGGTGGACGGGCTGGCGCGGCACCCCGAGACCTGGGAGAAGTCGCGCGCGGCCCTGGCGGAATTCGCGCGCGACCGGGCGGTGCTGGACGGCAGGGCCGGGGAGAGGCTCCTCGCCCTCCTCGACGCGCTCCTGGCCGCCCGCCCCGCGATTCAGTAGTTGTTGCCCCCGTCCGTCCAGGTCCCGTTGATGAGGTAGGAGGTCCGGGCGCCGCGGACGGTGTTGTTGCGGAAGAACCCCTTCGTGGGCGACGAGGCCGCGAGCCCGAAATCGAAGCCGGCGATCGTGTTGCCGACGACTTCCGCGTCGCTCTCGCCGCCGACCCAGATGCCGTACTCGTCGTTGGGGTCCTCGCCGTTGCGCAGCAGGTTGTCGGTGACGACGCTGCCGACTCCCCGGTCGCTGACGGAGATCGCCACCGACTCGGCCGACCCCTTCGTGTCGATCACGGTGTTGTGGTGCACGATGTTGCGCTCGCCGAGGATTTCGATGCCGATCGCGATGACGGGAGCCTCGAGGGAGGCCGTGCCGGGCACGGTGGCCGCGGGCCTGCCCCCGTCCCCGCCGGTGCCGCCCGCGTCCTGCAGCCTGCGGGTTCTGGGCGCGGGCTGCGCCGGCTCCGGTTGCGCCACGCGCGCCTCGGGCGTGGTGTTCTCGATCCGGTTGTTCAGGATCTCGGAGTCGGATCCGTCCAGGCGGATGGCGCGGAAGTAGTTGTCGACGAACCGGACGTTCTCGACGCGCGCGCCCGACAGGCGTTCGCCCTCCAGGCCGACGCCGCAGTTGCGGACGACGCCGTTGCGCAGCGTGAAGTTGGCGCGCCCGTACGCGTAGATGCCCCGGGTCCAGGTTTCCGGTTCCCCGGCGCAGACGACCGTGTGGCCGTTAAGGTCCAGCGTCACGTTGTTCGCGCCGACGACGAACCCCAGGGTGCCCGCCGTCACGACGACGTTGTCGGCGAGGTAGTACCGGGTGGGCCTGTCGCCCGTGAACGGAAGTGCCGTCACCGCCATGTCGGCGTGGGCGGCGGTCGCCAGAAGAATCATCCCCGCAATGGCCGGAATTCTCATGTCCCGTGCTCCTTTCCCCAGGTTGTCAGTCCCCCTTTTGCACTCCCTCCATTCGTGGCGCCGACCCGCTTCCCGCTAGTCGGTCACCGCTCCCTTGCTCGCCGTCCCCACCAGCTTCGCGTACTTCGCGAGCACCCCGCGCGTGTAGCGCGGCGCCGGCTGCCTCCACGCCGCCCGCCGCTTCGCGATCTCCGCGTCGGGGACGTTCAGCTGGATGAGGAGCTTGTGCGCGTCGATCGTGACGGAGTCGCCCT
This sequence comes from Betaproteobacteria bacterium, assembly GCA_003105245.1. Lineage (GTDB taxonomy): Bacteria > Pseudomonadota > Gammaproteobacteria > Burkholderiales > Usitatibacteraceae > FEB-7. Next base: position 18,797 of record PQAI01000169.1, read on the forward strand.
CGTTCACGAGCGCGATCGTGCCGCCCTCGTAGGCCTCCGGGGCCACGTGGCCCACGACCATGCCCCAGGTGCCGCCGGAGAAGCGCCCGTCGGTGATGAGGCCGACGGACTCGCCCAGGCCCTTGCCGATGAGCGCGGCGGTGGGCGAGAGCATCTCGCGCATGCCGGGGCCGCCCTTCGGGCCCTCGTAACGCAGCACGACCACGTCGCCCGCCTTGATGCGGTCGGCGAGGATCGCGTCCATGAGGTCGGGCTCGGAGTCGAAGACGCGCGCCGGGCCCGTGATGACCGGGTTCTTGAGCCCCGTGATCTTGGCGACGCACCCTTCCGTGGCGAGGTTGCCCTTCAGGATGGCGAGGTGGCCCTGCGCGTACATCGGGTTCGACCACGGGCGGATCACGTCCTGGTCCTCGCGCGGTTCGGAGGGCACGCCCGCGAGCATCTCGGCGACGGTCCTGCCGGTGATGGTCATGCAGTCGCCGTGCAGCAGGCCGTGGTCGAGAAGCATCTTCATCACCTGCGGCACGCCGCCGGCCTTGTGGAAGTCGGTGGCCACGTAGCGCCCGCTGGGCTTCAGGTCGCAGAGCACCGGCACCTTGCGGCGCACGCGCTCGAAGTCGTCGATTGTCCATTCGACGTCGGCGGCGTGGGCGATGGCGAGGAAGTGCAGCACCGCGTTGGTGGAGCCGCCGACCGCCATGATCACGGAGACCGCGTTCTCGATCGACTTGCGCGTCACGATGTCGCGGGCCTTCAGTCCCTTCTTCACCGCCGCGACCAGCACGCGCGCGCTCTCCTCGGCGCTGGCGACCTTCTCGGCGTCCTCGTTGGCCATCGTCGAGGAGTACGGCAGCGACATGCCCAGCGCCTCGAAGGCCGAGCTCATCGTGTTGGCGGTGTACATGCCGCCGCAGGCGCCGGTGCCGGGGAGCGCGCAGCGCTCGATGCAGTCGAAGTCCTCGCGCGACATCTTCCCGGCGTTCAGCGCGCCCACCGCCTCGAACACCGAGACGATCTGCAGGTCCTGGCCCTTGTGGTGGCCGGGCTTGATGGTTCCCCCGTAGACGAAGATGGCCGGCAGGTTCATGCGGCACAGCCCGATCATGGCGCCCGGCATGTTCTTGTCGCAGCCGCCGATGGCGAGCACGCCGTCCATGAACTGGCTCTGCACCGCGGTCTCGATGGAGTCGGCGATGACCTCGCGCGAGACGAGCGAGTACTTCATGCCCTCGGTGCCCATGGAGATGCCGTCGGTCACGGTGATGGTGCCGAACATCTGCGGCATGCCCCCGGCGGCGCGGATGGCGCGGTCGGCGGCGTCGGCGAGCGGCTGCAGGCCCGCGTTGCAGGGATTGAGCGTCGAGTGGCCGTTGGCCAGGCCGATGAAGGGCTTGGCGAAGTCATCGTCCTTGTAGCCGATGGCGCGCAGCATCGAGCGGTTGGGCGAGCGCGAGTCGCCCTCGGTGATGGTGGTGGAGCGGTACTTGTCTGCCATGGTCCTCGAATTCCTCGCGATTGATCAGTCGACCTTGATGCCGCCGGCCTTCACGACCTTGCCCCAGAGCTCGGTCTGCTCCCGGACGAAGCGCCCGGCCTCCTTCGGGCCGTAGCCCGCGATCTCGCCGCCGAGCGTGGCGACGCGCGCGCGGATCTCCGCCGACTGCATGGCCGTCGCGATGGCGGCGGCGAGCCTGTCGACGACGGCGGGCGGCGTGCCGGCGGGCGCGAAGATCGCGTTCCACTCGTAGACCTCGTAGCCGGGAATGCCGGCCTCGGCCATCGTGGGCGTGTCCGGAAGCGACGACGCGCGCTTGGCGCCCGTGACGGCCATGGCGCGCAGCTTCCCGCCCTTCACGTGCGCCAGTCCCGAGGCCACGTTGGCGAAGAACACCGGCACCTGGCCGCCCATCACGTCGTTCATCGCCGGGCCGCCGCCCTTGTAGGGGATGTGCGTCATGTCGACGCCCGCCTTCTGCTTGAAGAGCTCCCCGGCCAGGTGCTGGGCGGAACCGTTGCCGGAGGAGGCGAAGGCCACGGTGCCGGGCTTCTCCTTCGCGAGCGCCACGAGCTCCTTCACGTCCTTCGGCGGGAAGGACGGCGTCACCACCAGCATGTTCGGGTAGAGCGCCAGCACCGCGAGCGGCGTGAAGGACCGGTTGGGGTCGTAGGGGAGCTTCGCGTACAGGCTGGGGTTCACCGCGAAGGAGGAGGCGTCCAGCATCAGCGTGTAGCCGTCGGGCGCGGCGCGCGCGACCTCGGCCGCGCCGATCTGCCCGCTCGCCCCGGGCTTGTTCTCGACGACGACCTGCTGGCCCAGCGCCTCGGCCATCTTCGGCGCCACGAGCCGCGCCATGAGGTCGGCGCCGCCGCCGGGCGGATAGGTGACCACGAGCCGGATGGGCTTCGTCGGGAAGGCCTGCGCCAGGGCGGCGGCGGGCGCGAKGACGGCGAGCGAGACGGCGAAGGCGGCGAGGGCTCTTTTCATGGTCGAAGGGGGKTCCGGCAGGGGCGCCGGGAATCGGCGGTGCGGACCGCTAGAATAGCCCTTCGAAGGCACCCGGCGAAACCCTTGCAAGGCATCGATACCCACGCGCACGTGTTCTCGGCCACCGCTCCCGCAGCGGCCGGCGCGCGCTACCGCCCCGCCTACGCCGCGACGCTGGCCGACTGGCGCTCGCGCTGGGCGCTCGCCGGCATCACGCACGGCGTCGTGGTCCAGCCCAGCTTCTTCGGGACCGACAACTCGGAGGCGCTCGCCGCCGTGGCGGCCGACCCGGGGCGCCTGCGCGCGGTGGCGGTCGTGGATCCCGGCTTCGACGGGGCCGCGCTCGCGGCCCTGCACGCGGGCGGCGCCCGGGCGCTGCGCCTGAACATCAAGTCGGTGCCCGACTACTCGGCATTCGCCTCCGGCGACTGGCTCTCCCTCTTCGCCCGCGCCCACGCGCTGGGCTGGCACGCCGAGGTCTACGTCGACGCCGGCCGGCTGCCGGAGATCGCCCCCGCCTTCGAGCCCTCGCCCATCGCCGTGGTCTTCGACCACTTCGGCAACCCCGGCACGCGGGCGCAGGCGGTCGACGCCACGTTCGCCGCCGTCGCCCGCCTCGCGGTCTCGCGGCCCGTCCGGGCGAAGCTCTCCGCGCCGTACCGGCTGGGCGGCGCCGATCCCGTCGCGCTCGCCGCGCGCTGGCTGCAGGCCGTGGGGCCCGAGCGTCTCGTGTGGGGAAGCGACTGGCCGTGGACCGCCTTCGAGGAGCAACACGACTACGGGCGGCTGCGCGAGGCGCTGGACCGGTGGGTGGGCGCGGCGCGCGCGCGCGCCATCGTCTGGGATAATGCGGCCCGCCTCTACGGTTTCGCCTGAACGCCCCGCCCGTGCTCACCCACCCCCAGTTCGACCCCATCCTCTTCAGCCTCGGCCCCGTGGCCGTGCGCTGGTACGGCCTCATGTACGTGCTGGCCTTCG
>PQAI01000170.1 GCA_003105245.1 Betaproteobacteria bacterium
GAAATGATGAACGGCATCGCATACGGGTTCTTCTCCGTCATCGGCGTGGCGATGTAGCCGGGACAGATCGTGGCCACGCGAACGCCCGAGCCGCGCAGGTCCAGTCGCAGGCTCTCGAGGTAGCGGATGGCCGCGGCCTTCGAGGCGCTGTAGGCGCCCACGCCCGCGAACCCGCGGTAGCCGGCCACGCTCGCCACGCCCACGAGGGTCCCCCGTCCGGCCTTGCGCATCGGCGCGACGAACGGGTGGAAGGTGTTCACCATCCCCATCACGTTCACCTCGAGGATGTCGCGGAAGACCTCGATGTCCTCGGCGTGCTCGGTGAGCGTTCCATGCGAGATGCCCGCGTTGGCGATCACGAGGTCTGGCGGGCCGTGCCGCGACATGAAGTCGGCCGCCGCGGCCTTGAGCGCGCCCGCGTCGCGAACGTCCGCGGTGTAGGTGTCGGCCCCCTCGGGGAGCGATCCCGCGAGCGATTCGAGGAGGTCGGCGCGCCGCGCGACCAGCCCCAGCTTCGCCCCGCGCCCGGCGTACAGTCGCGCGAGCGCCTCGCCGATGCCGCTGCTCGCGCCGGTGAGGAAGACGTTCAGGGCTACTTCTTGGCGGCCGCGGGCTTCGCGGCGGCGGCGGGGGCGGGAGCGGCCGCGGTGAGGCCCATGTCCTTGCGCGCCATCGCGATGAGCTGCTCGACGACCGGGATCACCTTGTCGGGGCCGCCGGCGTGCGCGTTGGAGGTGACGTACTTGCCGTTCACGACGATCGTGGGCACGCCGTCGATCTTGTAGGCGCCCATGAGCTGCACGGCGCGCGACATCTTGGACTGCACGGAGAAGGACTTCTCCACCGCCGCGAACTGCGCGGCGTCGACGCCCTGCTTGGCGAGCCAGCCCTCGCGGATCTTCGGATTGGAGAGGTTGGTGTTCTCCTTGTGCATCGCGTCGAAGGCGCGCTCGTGCAGCGGGTCGAGCTTGCCCATCGCCTCCAGCGAGTAGTAGAGCTGGCCCAGCTGCGACCAGGCCTGGCTGCCCACGCCGGGCACGCGCTTGAGGACCACGTCGGGGGGCAGCTTCTTCGCCCAGGCCGCGAGGAACGGCTCGAGGTTGTAGCAGTGGCCGCAGGCGTAGGAGAAGAACTCGATCACCTCGACCTTGCCGCCGCCGTCGGTGGCCTGCGGGGGATTGAGGAGGGTGTACTCGTGCCCCTGGCGGAGCTGGGCCTGGGCCGTGCCGGCCGCGAGGCCGAGGGTGGAGAGGGCGAGGACGAGGATGCGGGAAAGCAGCGGCATGGGAATGGCTCCGTCAGCGGTTCTTGGCTTCGTCGGTGCGGATGATCGTCGCGCCGACCCCGTTCTGGGACAGCGCCGTCTTGATTCGGTTCGCGTCCTCCAGGCTCTGGTACGGGCCCAGGCGGACGCGGTAGAGGGTGCCCTTGTTGGGGATTTCCGCCGATTTCACGCTGGCCTCCAGGCCCGTGAAGGCGATCTTGGCCTTGAGGTTCTCGGCGTCCTTCTCGTCGCCGAAGGCCCCGGCCTGCAGCCAGTACGACTCGCCGGTGTGGGGCTTGGGCTGGGCGGGGGAGGACCCCGGGCCGCTCTTGGCGGGCTCCTTGGGCTTGGCGGCGGCGGCCTTGGCCTCCTTCTCCGTCACCTCCTTCTCGCCCGGGAGCATGGTGTAGAACTCGAAGCGCGGCCGGTCGGTGCGCGGCTTCTCGGCGGCCTTCTCGGCGCCGGGCCTGGCCGGGGCGGGCTTCTCCGCCGCGCCCTTCTCCTCGGGCTTGGGCGGCTGCGTCGGGCCGATCTTCGCCAGCGGCTCGATGGGCTTCGCCTTGTCCACGAACGGGTTGGACAGGCGGTTCAGCCACAGCGCCACCGCGAGCGCGATGACGATGCCCATGAGCAGGCCGATGATGATGCCGAGCAGCAGCGGGTGCCCCGCGCGGTTCGATTCGCGCGGCGGCGGATTGTTCTTGAAGTCCTTGGGCATCTACATCCTCTCCGGCGCGCTCACGCCCAGGACGGCGAGGCCGTTGGCGAGGACCTGTCGCGTCGCGGCGACAAGGGCCAGGCGGGCGAGCTTCACGGCCTCGTCCTCGACGAGGAAGCGCTCGGCATTGTAGTAGGTATGCAACCGGGCCGCCAATTCGTCGTGCAGGTAGAAGCTCACGAGGTGCGGCGAGAACTCGCGCGCGGCGCGCCCGAGCACCTCGGGGAACTGCGCGAGCGCCTGGGCGAGGGCCACCTCGTGCGGCGTGCCCAGCGCCGAGAGGTCCGCGCCCGCGAGCGCCGACGCGTCCCCGCCCCACTCGCGCAGCACGGAGCACAGGCGCGCGTGCGCGTACTGCACGTAGTAGACGGGGTTCTCGTCGCTCTGGCTCTTGGCGAGGTCGATGTCGAACACGAGGTGGGAGTCGACCTTGCGCATGATGAAGAACCAGCGCACCGCGTCGCGGCCCGCCTCCTCCACCAGGTCGCGCACGGTCACGTAGGAGCCGGCGCGCTTGGAGATCTTCACCTCCTCGCCGCCGCGCATCACGGTGACCATCTGGTGCAGGACGTAGTCGGGGTAGCCCTGCGGGATGCCCGCGGCCAGCGCCTGCAGGCCCGCGCGCACGCGCGTGACGGTGGAATGGTGGTCCGCGCCCTGCACGTTGACGGCCGCCGAATAGCCCCGGCGATACTTGGTCAGATGGTAGGCCACGTCCGGCACGAAGTACGTGTAGGTGCCGTCGGACTTGCGCATCACGCGGTCCTTGTCGTCGCCGAAGTCCGTGGTCCTGAGCCACAGGGCGCCCTCGGCCTCGTAGGTCCGGCCGGCATCCACGAGCATGCGCACGGTCTCCTCCACCTTGCCCTCGGTGTAGAGCGAGCTCTCGAGGTAGTAGGAGTCGAACTTCACGCCGAAGGCGCGCAGGTCCGCGTCCTGCTCGCCCCGAAGATAGGCGACCGCGAAGCGCCGGATGGCATCGAGGTCCTCGCCCTTCGCGTCCTTCGGGTTCTCGGCCACGTAGTCGCGCGCGATGTCGCGGATGTAGTCGCCGCGGTACCAGTCGTCGTGCATTTCCGCGCCCGCGGCGAGCCCGGCGGCCTCGCGGATGCGGAACTGCACCGAGAGGGCGAGGTTGGCGATCTGGTTGCCGGCGTCGTTGTAGTAGAACTCGCGCAGCACCTTCCAGCCCTGCCACTCGAGGAGCGAGGAGATGGCGTCCCCGAGCGCGGCCTGGCGGCCGTGGCCCACGTGCAGCGGCCCCGTGGGGTTGGCGGAGACGAACTCCACCATGATCGTGCGGCCCTCGCCCGGGCGGCCGCGGCCGTAGGCGGCGCCGGCGGCGCGGATGGCGTCCACGACGCCGAAACGCGAGGTCTTCGAAAGGGTGAAATTGATGAACCCCGGCCCGGCGATCTCCGTCTTCGCGATCTCGGGGGCGCCTCCCAGCGCGGCCACGATCGCCTGGGCGGCGTCGCGGGGCTTCATCCCGACGCGCTTGGCGAGCTGCAGCGCGACGTTGGTCGCGAAGTCGCCGTGATCCGCGTTCTTGGGCCGCTCGAGGTCGACGGTCGCCTCGCCGGCGTCGGGAAACGCCTTGCGCACGGCCTGCATGACCAGGTCGGCGAGGCGGGCTTTCGGGTCTGCTGCGTTCACGGGGCGGGTCGGTTGGCGAAAACCCACTATTATACGGGCGCGCCCTCCCCCTGACCCGCCCTTCCCCCGTGGCCTTCCCCCTCACCCGCTGGATCTCGCGTTGGCGCGAATCGGCCGACCCGCACGTGGGACTGGATTCCATCCTCGCCAGCGCGGACCCGTCCGCCAGCGCGGAGGACCGGCTGGCCTGGCTTCGCGACGTGTCGACCTGGCTTCGCGCCGGGCTGGGCGACAACCCCGACGCGAGAGCCGTCTCGCCGCAGACCGTGCGCCTGCGGCACCTGCTCGGCGTGCTCGAGCGCCAGCCCGAGAGGAAGGCCGCCTTCGCGGCGACCCTTCGCGCGGCGCTGGGCCACCGCGACGCCTTCGACCTGCTCATCGAGACGGGCATGCCGCGGGAGGCGGGCTTCATCGGCGAGTTCACCAACCGGGTGCTCGCGAAGATCCTGCCCGAGCCGCCGCCGTCGGACCTCGCCAGCCTCTTCGTCCAGGTCTTCCCGGAGCGCGAGGACGCCGAGCGGGTGGCGGGCGTGGCCGCGGAGAACTGGCGCGGGATCCTCGCGCTCCTGGACCACGGCGAAGGCGCGGCCGAATTCCGCGCGGCGCTCGCGAAGGCATCGGCCCGGGCCATCGCGAGCCTCGCGGTCCAGGTCTGCGCGGCCACGATGCCCTCGGTGGTGCGCCGGCGGATGCAGCGGGACGAGCAGCAGCCGCTCGCCGCGTGGCGCCTTCCCGTCGCGGCCACGGAGTTCGTCGAGGCTTGCGGTTCGGGGGACGCGGGCCTGCGCGCCCGGAAGGCGGAAGCACTCGGCGCMCTCGTCGGCCGCKCGCTCATCGAGGTGGACCAGGCCTACGCGCACCTCGACGACCAGGGCGTGAGCATCGCGGTGGTCTACCAGCTCGAGCGCATCCGCGCGCAGCTGCAGCGCGCCGGCGAGCTCACGGAGCTCCTGGCTGCCCCGGATCACCTGCCGCAGGTGCTGCCGCACTTCATCGCGAGCCTCATCCGCGACGTCCACGACCACCGCAGCGCGCTGGCGCTCCTGCGCCAGAACTTCGAGCTGGCCGCCCGCAAGGTGGTCGAGCGCAGCGCCGAGACGGGCGAGCACTACATCACCCGCGATGGCACCGAGTACCGGGACATGGTGAAGCGCGCGAGCGGCGGCGGAGCGGTGCTGGCGGTCACGACCTACGTGAAGTTCGCGTTCGCCTCCCTGCACTGGCCGCCCTTCTTCGACGGGCTCCTCGCCTCCCTCAACTACGCGGCGAGCTTCGTCTTCATCCAGTTCGCGGGCCTCACCGTGGCCACGAAGCAGCCGGCCATGACGGCGCCGGCGCTCGCCGCACGCATGCGCAAGCTCGACGACAAGGCGAGGATGGACGCGTTCGTGGACGAGGTGGCGAACCTCGTGCGCTCGCAGTCGGCGAGCATCTTCGGCAACGTCTTCGTCGTCTTTCCCGTGGCCTACCTGCTGGGCATGGCGCTGCTGGGGATGCGCGAGATCCCGGTCGACGCGGCCAAGGCCGCGAAGACGGTGGATTCGCTTTCGGTCCTCGGGCCGTCGGCGCTCTTCGCGGCCTTCACCGGGGTGCTGCTGTGGTTCTCCAGCGTGCTCGCGGGCTGGGTGGACAACTGGTTCCACTACCGGCGGCTGGGCCCGGCCATCGCCTCGCACCGCCGGCTCGCCTACGCGTTCGGCCCCTCGGCCATGCAGCGCGTGGCGGGGTTCCTCGACCGCGAGATCGCGGGCCTCACCGCCAACATCTCGCTCGGGTTCCTGCTCGGGTCGCTGCCGGTGACGTTCGCCTTCTACGGATTGCCCGTCGAGGTGCGCCACGTGACGCTTTCCTCCGGCCAGCTCGCGGCGACCGTCGTCGTCCTGGGCTGGGGGATCGTCGCGAGCCCCTCCTTCTGGCTCGCGGTGGCGGGGCTCGCCCTCATCGGCGCCCTCAACGTCGGCGTGAGCTTCGCGCTCGCCCTGAACGTGGCGATCCAGGCGCGGGGCATCGCGGGCATCCGCCGCCGCGCCGTCTACGGCGCGATCCTGCGGCGCATGCTGCGGGAACCCGCTTCGTTCCTGTTTCCGAAGCCGGCGAAGGAGGATGCGCCGCGTTGAATCCCCGGCCCGCCTGACCTGCTAGGCCTCCTGGGGATCGACGTCGAGGGACCAGCGCACGCGCCGGTCGTCCTTCTCGAGGAGCGCCTCGCGCCAGCGGCGGAGGAACGGCTGCAGCGCCGCGCGTGACGCGGCACGCACGAGGAGCTGCGCGCGGTCGAAGCCCGCCTTGCGCTCGAGCGGCGCCGGGACGGGGTCGAAGACTTCCACCTTGCCGCCCGCGGCCCGCGCGAGCTTCGCGGCGGAGCGCAGGAAGGCGGCCGCCTCCCCGGCGTGCTTCGACTCCGCGCGCAGGAGCGCGATGTGCGCGAAGGGCGGAAAGCGGGCGATCCGGCGCTCCTCCAGCGCCGCGTCGGCGAACGCCGCGTAGTCGTGCGCCGCCACCGCCGCGTAGAGCGGGTGGGTGGGGAAGTCGGTCTGGATGAGCACCTCGCCGGGCTCGCCGGCGCGCCCGGCGCGCCCCGCCACCTGGGTGAGCAGCGCGAAGAGCCGCTCGGCGGCGCGGAAGTCGACGCTGTAGAGGGCGCAGTCGCTGTCGATCACGCCCACGAGCGTGAGGCGCGGGTAGTCGTGTCCCTTGGCGAGCATCTGCGTGCCCACGAGGATGTCGATCTTCTCGTCGCGCACCTGGCCCAGCACGTCGGCGAGCGCGCCCTTCCTCGCGGTGGTGTCGCGGTCGACGCGCGCGATGCGCGCCCCCGGAAGGCCGCGGGCGAGCGTCTCCTCGATGCGCTGCGTGCCCTGGCCGACGGGCGCGAGGTCGGCGCTGCCGCAGCCGGGACAGCGCGCGGGCACGCGCTCGCGGTGGCCGCAGTGGTGGCAGCGAAGCTCGCCCGCCTTCAGGTGCAGCACCAGGTTCGCGCTGCAGCGCGAGCAGGTCGAGTGCCAGGCGCAGGAGCGGCAGAAGAGCACGGGCGAGAATCCGCGCCGGTTGAGGAAGACGAGGCTCTGCTCGCCGCGCGCCAGCCGGGCCTTCAGCGCGCGAAGGAGCGCGTCGCTGACGCCATCCACCGGCTTGTCGGCGCGCGTGTCCACCGTGCGCACGGCCGGGAGGCTCGCGCTCGCGAACGCCCGCTCCCGCAGCTCGGCGAGCGCGTAGCGGCCCTGCTTCGCGTTGGCCCACGATTCCAGCGACGGCGTGGCCGAGCCGAGCACCACGGGGATCCCCGCCATCTGCGCGCGGCGCACGGCCACGTCGCGCGCGGAATAGCGAAGCCCCTCGTGCTGCTTGTAGGAGGGGTCGTGCTCCTCGTCGACGACGATGAGCCCGAGCTGCGGCATGGGCGAGAGCGCCGCGAGCCGCGTGCCCAGGACGATTCGCGCGCGTCCCGACTGCGCCGCGAGCCAGGCCTGCGCGCGCTCGCCCTCCCCCAGGTGGCTGTGGGCCGCGACGATGGCCACGCCCGGGAAGCGCCCGCGCACGCGCTCCTCCAGCTGCGGCGTGAGGCCGATCTCGGGCACGAGGTAGAGGGCCTGCAGCCCGCGCTCGAGGGCCTGCGCGATGAGCCGCAGGTAGACCTCCGTCTTGCCGCTGCCGGTGATGCCGGCCAGCAGCACCGGGTGGAAGCGGCCGAAGCCCTCGCCCACGCGCTCGATGGCGGCCGACTGCTCGGCGGTGGTCTCGACGGGCGAGGCGAAGGGCCCGCGGGAAGTCTCGGCCGCCCCGGGCGACTTGATGGCCCGGCGGCTCGCCTGGCGAAGCCGCGGCGGCAGGCTCGCGTGCAGCGTCTCGCCCAGTGGCCGCTGGTAGTAGGAGGCGCAGAACTCCAGGAGCTCGAAGTCGCGTTCCGCCAGCGGGGCCACGTCCTCGACCAGGCGCGCGATCTCGCGCAGGCGTTCGGCGGGCACCTCCGTCCGGCCGGGCCGGGCCACCACGACGCCCACCCTGGACGAGCGCCCGAAGGGCACCACGACGAGGCTCCCGCGCGGCGGATCGAGCCCCTCCGGCACCGCGAAATCGAAGGCCTGGTCGAGGGGGACGTCGAGGGCGACTCGGGCGATCTTCATGGCGCGGCGGACCCCCTTTTCACCCGGTGGAACGCCCTGTGGATAACTCTGTGAGTTTCTTCCGGACCGAGAGGGAGGAGCGGGGGTACTTGCGAATCATTCTTCACCCTGCCGGCGAGAATGTCCCTGCAAGCCTTTGACTTGTAACGATATTCAAGAAATGCCCCCATTGCGCACGGCAATCGCGAATCGCGCGGCTAGAACACGCAAGATGTGAATAGGCAATCACTTCCGCGAAAATTTTCCGCTTGACACCACCTACGCCTTGGAGGCCCCGAGGGAATGCTTGTGGACGGCCTCGACGAGCGCTCCCACGTGCTCCGGCGGCGTGTGCTGCGAGACGCCGTGGCCGAGGTTGAAGACGTGCCCGGGGCCGCGGCCGAAGGAGCCCAGGATGCGCTTCGCCTCGGCCTCGATGGCCTGCGGCGGGGCGAAGAGCACGTTCGGATCCATGTTGCCCTGCAGCGCCACGCGGCTGCCCACGCGGCCGCGCGCGGCGCCGATGTCGATGGTCCAGTCCAGGCCCAGGCAATCGGCCCCGCAGTCGGCCATGGCCTCCAGCCACAGCCCGCCGCCCTTGGTGAAGAAGACGCGCGGCACGGTGCGCCCCTCGGCCGCGCGCGTCACCCCCGCGAAGACCTTCTTCGCGTAGGCGAGCGAGAACTCGCGGTAGGCCGCGTCCGAAAGCGCGCCGCCCCAGGTGTCGAAGACCATCACGGCCTGCGCGCCGGCGGCGATCTGGGCGTTGAGGTAGGCGATCACGGACTGCGTGTTCTTCTCGAGGATCGCGTGCAGCAGGTCGGGACGCGAGTAGAGCATCGACTTCACGAGGCGGAAGTCGTCGCTGCTGCCGCCCTCGACCATGTAGCAGGCGAGCGTGAAGGGGCTGCCGGAGAACCCGATGAGGGGCACGCGGCCGGCCAGCGACTTGCGGATGAGGCTCACGGCGTCGAAGACGTAGCGCAGCTCGCCCATGTCGGCCGTCGGGAGGCGCTTCACGTCCTCCTCGGTGCGCACGGCGCGCTCGAACTTCGGGCCCTCGCCCTCGGCGAAGTACAGGCCCAGCCCCATGGCGTCCGGGATGGTGAGGATGTCGGAGAAGAGGATCGCCGCGTCCAGGGCGAAGCGCTCCAGCGGCTGCAGCGTCACCTCGCAGGCCAGCTCGGGGCTCTTGGCCAGGGCGAGGAAGCTGCCGGCCTTCTTTCGCGTGGCGTTGTACTCGGGGAGGTAGCGCCCGGCCTGGCGCATGATCCAGATGGGCGTGTAATCCGTCGGCTCGCGCAGCAGGGCGCGCAGGAAGTTGTCGTTTTTCATGGGGGCCGATTCTCTCACGCCCGGCGCGCGACCCGTCCGGAATCCGTCAAGGGTGGCGGTCCAGGAAGGCGGCGATCGCGGCTGCGTAGCGCGGGTCGAAGTCGAGGTCGTTGTGGCCGTGGCCCTCGATGCGCAGCCTCTCGACCGGCCCGCCCCAGGCCGCCGCGAGGCGCTCGGAGTGCTCTGCCGGGACGATCGTGTCCTCGGTGCCGTGGATCACCAGGGCCGGTGCCCGGATGCCGCCCGCGACGGCGGCCGAGTCGAAGCGGTGGCGCAGCAGCAGGCCCACGGGAAGCCAGGGATAGTGCGTGCGCCCCACGGCGGCGAGGCTGTCGAAGGGCGAGGTGAGGACCACGCAGCGCACTGGACGCGCCGCCGCGAGCTGCACCGCCACGCCGCTGCCGAGGCTTCGCCCGTGGACGCAGAAGCGCGCTGGATCGAGGTCGGCGCGCCTGGCTGCCCAGTCGTAAAGGGCGATCGCGTCGGCCACCAGCGCCGCTTCGCCGGGCTTGCCGCCGCTGTCGCCGTATCCGCGATAGTTCATCAGGAGCACCGCGCGGCGCCCGTAGCGGCGCCCGGCATCGGCCGAGCCCGCCGTCACCTCCTCCGCGTTGCCCCCGAAGTAGAGGACGGCGGGAAGGCGCGTGCCGGTTTCGCCGGGTGGCCGCACGAGGACGCCCGCGAGCTGCGTGCCGTCGGCGGCGGCGAGGGAGACCTTCTCGAGCGCCCATCCCGGCGGCGGCGCGGGAACGCCCTGCACCGGGCGCGGCAGGAAGATCATGCCGTCCTGCATCAGCCAGAGAAACGCCGCCATGCCCGCGTAGGCGAGCAGGGCGGTGACGAGGAGCGACTTCAGCGYGGSAGGTCCGAACYKCCCATGAGGAACGCGTCCACCTCACGGGCGCACTGGCGGCCTTCGCGGATCGCCCACACGACGAGCGACTGGCCGCGGCGCATGTCGCCGGCGGCGAACACCTTCGGCACGGAGGTCGCGTAACAGCCCTTGCCGTCGGTGGTGGCCTTCACGTTGCCGCGCGCGTCCTTCTCCACGCCCAGGTCCGCGACGAGGCCCTCGTGCACGGGGTGCACGTAGCCCATGGCGAGGAGCACGAGGTCGGCGGGAAGCGTGAACTCCGAGTTCGGCACCTCCTTCATCGCCATGCCGCCCTTGTCGTCCTTCACCCACTCGACGCGGCAGGCGGTGAGGCTCGTGACCTTGCCGTCCTTGCCCTCGAAGCGCTTGGTGGCCACGGCGAAGTCGCGCTCGGCGCCCTCGTCGTGGGAGGTGGAGGTACGGAGCTTCAGCGGCCAGTACGGCCAGGTGAGGGGCTTGTCCTCCTGCTCCGGCGGCTTGGGCAGCAGCTCGAAGTTCACCACCGACTTGGCGCCCTGGCGGATCGAGGTGCCGATGCAGTCGCTGCCGGTGTCGCCGCCGCCGATCACCACCACGTGCCTGCCCTTGGCGACGAGCTGGCCCGCGACCTTGTCGCCGGCCACCACCCTGTTTTGCTGGGGAAGGAACTCCATGGCGTAATGGATGCCGGATAGCTCGCGGCCGGGAACGGGCAGGTCGCGCGGCTTCTCCGAGCCGCCGGCCAGCACCACGGCGTCGAAGTCGGCGAGGATCTGCCTGACCGGGACGGTGACGCCCACGTTGACGCCGGTGCGGAAGGTGACGCCCTCGGCCTGCATCTGCGCCATGCGCCGGTCGATGTGGTGCTTCTCCATCTTGAAGTCGGGGATGCCGTAGCGCAGCAGGCCCCCGACGCGGTCGTTCTTCTCGAAGAGCGTCACGGCGTGGCCGGCGCGCGCGAGCTGCTGCGCGCAGGCGAGCCCGGCCGGGCCGCTGCCGACGACGGCGACCATCTTGCCGGTCTTGCGCTCCGGGACCTCCGGCTGGATCCAGCCCTCGATCCAGCCCTTGTCGACGATGGCCTGCTCGATCGACTTGATGGCGACCGGGTCGCTGTTGATGTTGAGCGTGCAGGCCGCCTCGCAGGGCGCCGGGCACACGCGGCCGGTGAACTCGGGGAAGTTGTTCGTCGAGTGCAGCACCTCGAGCGCGGCCTTCCACTGGCCCTTGTAGACGAGGTCGTTCCAGTCCGGGATGACGTTGTTGACCGGGCATCCCGTCTGGCAGAAGGGGATGCCGCAGTCCATGCAGCGCGCCCCCTGCTGGCTCATCTCCGCGTCGCCCAGCGGGCGCACGAACTCGCGGTAGACCTTGATGCGCTCGGCGACGGGCTCGTAGCCCCGGTCCTTGCGCGCGATTTCCATGAAGCCGGTGATCTTTCCCATGATGGATCTCAGTCGTTCGCCCGAACTTCGGTCGCCTTCGCCGCCTCGCCTCGCCGCGCCTGCTCCTGCGCCATCTCGGCGAGCGCCCGGCGGTACTCGAGCGGCATCACCTTCACGAAGCGCGGCAGGTAGGTCGGCCAGTTCTCGAGGATGCGGCGCGCTCGCTCGCTGCCCGTGAAGAGGAGGTGGCGCTGCACCAGCGCCTTGATCGTGGCGCCGTCGTCGCCCGCGACGTGGTCGATCGCGACCTTGCCGTGGGTCTCCAGCTCGACGTTGGCCCCGGCGTCGGCCGCGACGCGGTCCTCCTCGGGGATGGGCTCGAGCTCGACCATGGCGAGGTTGCAGCGCTGCGAGAAGTCGCCCTCCTCGTCGAGCACGTAGGCGATGCCGCCGGACATGCCGGCCGCGAAGTTGCGCCCGGCCTTGCCGAGCACCACGACCGTGCCGCCCGTCATGTACTCGCAGCCGTGGTCGCCCACGCCCTCGACGACCGCCGTGGCGCCGGAGTTGCGCACCGCGAAGCGCTCGCCCGCGACGCCGCGGAAGTAGCCCTCGCCCTGGATCGCCCCGTACATCACGGTGTTGCCGATGATGATGTTCTCCTCGGGGACGATGGGGCAGTCCTTCGAGGGGTAGACGACGATCCGGCCGCCGCACAGGCCCTTGCCGACGTAGTCGTTGGCGTCGCCCTCGAGCTCGAAGGTGATGCCGTGCGCGAGCCAGCCGCCGAAGGTCTGGCCGGCCGTGCCCTTGAACTTCACGTGGATCGTGTCCTCGGGAAGGCCGGCGTGCCCGTAGCGGCGCGCCACCTCGCCGGAGAGCATCGCGCCCACCGTGCGGTTGCGGTTGAAGATCGCGCTCTCGAACTGCACCGGGCGCTTGGATTCCAGCGCCGGGCGCGCCTTCTCGACGAGGTGGTGGTCCAGGGCCTTGTCGAGGCCGTGGTCCTGCCTTTCCGTCCAGTGCACGGCCACCGATTCGTCGACCGGCGGGCGGTAGAAGAGCTTCGAGAAATCCAGCCCCTTCGCCTTCCAGTGCGCGATGCCGCGGCGCATGTCGAGCCTGTCGGAGCGGCCGACCATGTCCTCGAAGCGGCGGAAGCCCATCTTCGCCATCCACTCGCGCACTTCCTCGGCGACGAAGAAGAAGTAGTTGATGACGTGCTCGGGCTTGCCGCTGAACTTCTTGATGAGCTCGGGATCCTGCGTGGCCACGCCCACCGGGCAGGTGTTGAGGTGGCACTTGCGCATCATGATGCAGCCCTCGACCACGAGCGGGGCGGTGGCGAAGCCGAACTCGTCGGCGCCCAGGAGCGCGCCCACCACCACGTCGCGGCCGGTCTTCATCTGGCCGTCGGTCTGCACGCAGATGCGCCCGCGCAGCTTGTTGAGCACGAGCGTCTGCTGCGTCTCCGCCAGGCCGATCTCCCAGGGGCTGCCGGCGTGCTTGATGGACGACAGGGGCGAGGCGCCCGTGCCGCCGTCGAAGCCGGAGATGGTGACGTGGTCGGCCTTGGCCTTGGCGACGCCCGCCGCGACCGTCCCCACGCCGATCTCCGAGACGAGCTTCACGGAGACGCGCGCGGCCGGGTTCACGTTCTTCAGGTCGTGGATGAGCTGSGCCAGGTCCTCGATCGAATAGATGTCGTGGTGCGGSGGCGGCGAGATGAGGCCCACGCCGGGCACCGTGTGGCGCACCTTGGCGATGTACTTCGAGACCTTGTGGCCGGGAAGCTGGCCGCCCTCGCCGGGCTTGGCCCCCTGCGCCATCTTGATCTGCAGGTCGTCGGCGTTCACCAGGTACTCGGTGGTCACGCCGAAGCGCCCCGCCGCCACCTGCTTGATGGCCGAGCGCATGGAGTCGCCGTTGGGGAGCGGCACGTAGCGGATCGGGTCCTCGCCGCCCTCGCCGGTGTTGGACTTGCCGCCGAGCCGGTTCATGGCGATGGCGAGCGTGGAGTGCGCCTCGTGCGAGATCGAGCCMAGGGACATGGCGCCGGTGGCGAAGCGCTTCACGATCTCCTTGGCGGGCTCGACCTCCTCGAGGGGGATCGGGGTCGGCGCGCACTGGATCTCGAAGAGCCCGCGCAGCGTCATCAGGCGCTCGCTCTGCTCGTTGATGAGCTTCGCGTACTCCTTGTACGTCGAGAAGCTGCCCGAGCGCGTGGAGTGCTGGAGCTTGGCGATGGCGTCGGGCGTCCACATGTGCGCCTCGCCGCGGATGCGGTAGGCGTATTCGCCGCCCGGGTCGAGCTTGTCGCGGTAGAGCGGCGCGTCGGAGTAGGCCTGGCGGTGCAGGCGCACGGCCTCCTCGGCCACCTCGGCGAGCCCGATGCCCTCTATGGCGGACGACGTGCCCGTGAAGTACTTCTCCACGAACTTCGTGTTGAGGCCCACGGCCTCGAAGATCTGGGCGCCGCAGTAGGACTGGTAAGTGGAGATGCCCATCTTGGACAT
>PQAI01000171.1 GCA_003105245.1 Betaproteobacteria bacterium
GCGATCACCAGCGGCACGCCCAGACCCGCCGACTGCATGAGCGCGCCCGCGAACATCGGCGCGGCCGCCCAGCCCACCGAGCGCACCAGGTTCGTCGCGCCCGCCGCCGCCAGGCGCTCGGCCGGCTTCACCACCGCCATGACGTAGGACTGGCGCGTGGGGACGTCCATCTCGTTGAGCGACTCGCGCAGCAGGAAGAAGAACGCCGCCCAGGCGAAGTCGTCGGTCGCGACGATGGTGAAGAGCAGCAGGCTCGACGGCACGTGCGTGTACACCATCGTGTTGATGAGGCCGATGCGCCGCGCGAGCCAGGCCGCCACGAAGTGCGAGGCGGCCGACAGGAGCCTGCCGGCGCTGAAGAGGACGGCCACGGTCGCGGCGGTGGCCCCGAAGCGCTCGGAGAACCAGTAGGCGAAGATCGCCGAGCCGATGAAGCCGCCGGCGAAGGCGTCGATGAAGAAGAGTCCCGAGATCTTGGCCACGATGGGCCGGCTCTCGGGGGAGAGGTCGCGAAGCCCCGCGGGGGCGGAGTCGCCCACGCGCGGCGGCAGCCGCGAGTACAGGATCGCGGAGGCGAGATAGAGCGCGCAGAAGATCGCGAGGGTGGCCTTCATCGCCGCGAGCGGCGCCATCCCCGCGGCCGCCTCGAGAAGCGTGGGCAACCCCGCGAGGAGCCCCCCCGCCGCATAGCCGCCGTCCAGGAGCACGTTGTACCAGGCGAAGACCCGGGTGCGGTCCGAGTCCGTCGTGGTGGCCGGGAACATCGCCTGCTCGAGGATCGGGATCGCGCCGCGGTCGCGGCCGTTCACGTTGAACATGCCCACGAAGGCCGCGGCCACGATCACGGGAAAGGCATCGCTCGCCAGCAGCAGCGCGCAGCCCAGCACCGGCAGGGCGCAGAGCGCCACGAGGAGCGAGCGCTCGGCGAGGCGCGTGCCGGCGAGCATCGTGGCGAGCGTGGCGAGCGCCGCTCCCCARAGGGCCGCGGAGAGCACCGCGCCGATCTGCACCGCGGTGAAGCCGAGCTTCGCGCAGTASAGGCCGATCAGCACCGCCATCATGCCGATGGCGAGCGCGCGCAGGAAGGCGGCGGCGTAGAGGATGCGGCGCAGGCGCGCCGCGGGGTCGGTCACGCGGCGATGATACCCGCGATCAGATGGTGGGCTTGCGCCGCATGAAGTCCTGGCGGTCGATGGAGCGCACGCGGATCGTCCTCAGGTCGGCGCCCTGCAGCACCGTGAGCCCCACCTCGACGCCCGGCTCGCCCGCGGCCCACAGCTTGCGGTAGAAGTCCGGCAGGTCCCGGAACTTCTCGCCCCCGACGGCGAGGATGATGTCGCCGGCGCGCACGCCGGCCTTGTCCGCCGGCCCGCCCGTGCTCACGCGCAGCACCCGCAGGCGCCCCTCGTCCTCCACCGTGTTCACGCCGATCCAGGGCCGCCGACCCGCCTTCTGCCGCCCGGTCTCGATCATCTCGTCGAGGATGGGCCGGAGCAGGTCCGTGGGCACGAACATGTTGCCGGGCAGGCGCTCGCCCGGCGTCATCGCGTCCATGACGAAGAGCGAGCCGATGCCCACGAGCTCGCCCTCCTTGTTGATGAGCGCGGCGCCGCTGTGGTCCAGGCGCGGCGGGGCGGTGAAGATGGCCCCGTCGATGAGGTATTCCCAGTAGCCGGCGAAGGTGCGCTTCGAGACCACCGTGGCCACCGACACGCCGCCTTCCCCGCCGCTCACGACCATGAGGCGGTCGAGCTGCTCCACGGACTTCGAGGCCCCCAGCGCGACCGGCTTGGGCGAGAGCGCGACGACGGGCCGCAGCAGCCCGAAACCCGTGGCGTGGTCGTAGGCCACGACGCTCGCCGGCACCGTGCGGCCGCGGGAGTCGGTGACCTCCACCTGGTCGGCCTCGAGGACGAGGTAGCCGATGGTGAGGACGAGCCCGGAAGGGGCGATGAGCACTCCCGAGCCCGAGCGCTCCGACCCGAGGCTCTCGTTCGAGCGCGCGTTCTCCAGCGCCCGCGCGCGGATCGAGACGACGGCTCCCGCGGCCTCCTGCAGGGCGCGCCAGGTGGCGTCGTCTTCCCTGGCTTCGGTGGCCGGCTTGGCGGGCGCCGCGGGGCTCGCGGCGCCGGCGGCCGGCAGGGCCAGGGCGAGAAGCACGGCTGCGAGGGATGCCGCCAGTCGGTCCGGGCGCATGTTCGCCTTCTCGGTGCGAGGGTAGGGTCCGATCCATCCTAGCACCGCGCGCGCGGTGCGCAAGCGGTGCTTCAGGCGAGCCAGCCGAGGGTCTGCGCGGTGGCCTTCGAGGGGCGGTATTCGGCGGCCACCCAGCCCTCGTAGCCCAGGGCGTCCAGCCGCGCGAAGCAGCCCGCGATGTCGACGCGGCCCGTGCCCGGCTCGTGGCGCCCGGGGGCGTCCGCGAACTGGACGTGGCGGACGACGGGCGCGAGGCGCGAGAGCCCCTCGACCGGGTCCTCGCCCATCATGGCCGCGTGGTAGATGTCGAACTGCAGCCCCGTGTTGGGCGCGCCGGCCTCGGCCAGCAGCGCGGCGCCCTCGGCGGGCCGCGCCACGGCGAAGCCGGGCACGTCCACGGTGTTGATCGGCTCGAGGAGCAGGGTGAGGCCGGCGGGACGCAACTCGCGCGCGGCATGGCGCAGGTTGGCGAGGAGGGTGGCGCGCACGAGCGCCGCATCCGCCCCGGGCGGGACCTTGCCGGCGATGCAGTTCACCCGCTCGTTGCCGAGCACGGCGGCATAGGCGATGGCGCGTGCCACGCCCTCGCGGAACTCCTCCTCTCGCCCCGGCAGGCAGGCGATGCCGAAGTCGCCGGCCGCCTTGTCGCCCATGGGCAGGTTGAAGTTGACGAGTTCCAGGCCGTTGGCTTCCAGGAGCTCCGCGATCTCGCGCGCCTCGAGGTCCCAGGGCTGCGCGAACTCGACCGCCGCGAAGCCCGCGGCCGCGGCCGCGCCGAACCGCTCCGGGAAGGGCAGTTCGGGGAAGAGGAACCCCAGGTTGGCGGCGAAGCGCGGCATCGTCTCGCTGCTACTATAGCGGACGAAGCACCCGCCTCGACCGATGAGCGCCGCCACCCTCCCGCAGGATTCCCCGAAACCCGCCGAGCCCCCCGCCACGGGCGACGCCGGCGTCGTGAGGAAGCTCCTGCCCTACCTCTGGGAGTACCGCGGGCGGGTGTTCCTCGCGCTCGCCTTCCTGGTGACGGCCAAGTTCGCGAACCTCGCGGTGCCGCTCGTCATGAAGGCGATCGTCGACGGCCTCTCCGGCCCGAAGGCGGTGCTGGCGGTGCCCGTGCTCCTGCTCGCGGCCTACGGCGCGCTGCGCCTTTCCTCGACGCTCTTCAACGAGCTGCGCGACGTCGTGTTCGTGAAGGTGGCGCAGCGCGCCATGCGCCGCGTGGCCCTCGAGGTCTTCGAGCACATGCACTCGCTGTCGCTTCGCTTCCACCTGGAGCGCCAGACCGGCGGGCTCACCCGCGACATCGAGCGCGGCACGCGCGGGATCTCCACGCTCCTGAACTTCATGGTCTTCAGCGTGCTCCCGACCTTCTTCGAGATCGCGCTCGTCACCGGGTTCCTCATCGTGAGGTTCGACGTCTGGTTCGGCGTCATCACCGTGGGCGCGCTGGTCCTCTACATCGCCGCCACCTTCCTCATCTCCGAGCGGCGGATCCACCACCGCCGCGCGATGAACGAGTCCGACTCGAAGGCCAACACGCGCGCCATCGACTCGCTCATCAACTACGAGACGGTCAAGTACTTCGGCAACGAGTCCTTCGAGGCCAGGCGCTACGACGAGAACCTGTCGCGCTACGAGGCGGCCGTGGTCACGAGCGAGACCTCGCTCGGCCTGCTGAACACCGTGCAGGCGGGCATCATCGCGCTCACGGTCTCGCTCCTCATGTGGCGGGCTTCCGACGGCATCGTGAACGGCGCGCTCACGCTGGGCGACCTGGTCATGGTGAACGCGCTGCTCATCCAGCTCTACATCCCGCTCAACTTCCTGGGCGTGCTCTACCGCGAGATCAAGCAGTCGCTCACCGACATGGAGCGGATGTTCCGGCTCCTGTCGGTCAACCGCGAGATCGAGGACAAGCCAGGCGCCCCGGCGCTCGCGGTGTCCGGCGCCGCCATCCGCTTCGAGGCGGTGGACTTCAGCTACGACGGCAAGCGCCCGATCCTCGCGGGCGTCGACTTCGAGGTGCCGGCGGGCCGGACGGTCGCGGTGGTGGGCACGAGCGGTTCGGGCAAGTCGACCCTCGGGCGGCTGCTCTTCCGCTTCTACGACGTGCAGAAGGGCCGGGTCGCGATCGACGGCCAGGACATCCGCGACGTCACCCAGCTCTCCCTGCGCCGCGCCATCGGCATCGTCCCGCAGGACACGGTGCTCTTCAACGACACGATCTACTACAACATCGCCTACGGCCGGCCCGGGGCCACGCGCGAGGAGGTGGTGCACGCCGCCCGCGTGGCGCACATCCTGGACTTCATCGAGAGCCTGCCGGACAGGTGGGAGACCACGGTCGGCGAGCGGGGACTCAAGCTCTCCGGCGGCGAGAAGCAGCGCGTGTCGATCGCGAGGACGCTCCTCAAGGACCCGCCCATCCTCATCTTCGACGAGGCCACCTCCGCGCTCGACTCGGGCACCGAGAAGGCGATCCAGGCCGAGCTCTCCGAGATCTCGCGCGACCGCACCACGCTCATGATCGCGCACCGGCTCTCGACCATCGTGGACGCCGACCAGATCCTGGTGATGGAGGGCGGCAGCATCGTCGAGCGCGGCGCCTTCCGGGAGCTCATGGCCCGCGACGGCCGCTTCGCGCAGATGTGGCGGCTGCAGCAGCAGGAGGAGTCCGAGGCCGGCGGGACCGGCCCGGCGGCAAGCGAGGCATCGTGAGGAAACTGGACGCAGGCATGGCGGGCCGAGCCCTGGCGGTGGTGATCGCGGCGGCGGCCGCGGCGTGCGGCGGCCTGCCCAGGCAGGCTCCCGCGGGCACGGCGACGGTGGCGAAGGTGGAGCGGACCGCGTGGAACGCGCCGCCCGAGCCCGGCCTCTTCCGGGTGAGCTTCGACGAGGAGCGCACCGCCCAGGTCCTGGCGCGAATGGGCAACCAGATGGCCCCGGAGGGACTGGACCGCTACTTCACCGACCTCGAAAGCATCGAGGACGAGGCGAGCCTGGAGTTGCGGCAGAAGGGGCTGTGCGGCTCGAGCGTGAAGCTCGCCACGCCCGTGGAGCGCACCGCCAGCCGCGGGATCACCGCGATCTTCAAGTGCCGCCCGACCGCCTTCTAGCGCGCGCCGCCGGCGCAGCCTAGGAGCGCGGCTCCGGCGGGGCGAGCAACCGCCGCCGCAGCTCCAGCCTCCGCACCTTGCCCATGGCGCTCCTCGGGAACTCGCGGGCGACGTGGAAGTGCACGCGCGGGAACGCGCCGAGCCCGCTCCGGGCGAAATCGGCCAGGGCGACTCGGTCGACGGGAGTGGCGGACTCGATGGCGACGTGGACTTCCTCGGCCGCCTCGTCGTCCTGCCGCGAGAAGATGCACACGCCGCTCACGCCCAGGAGGTCCTGCAGCGAGCGCTCGAGGGGCGCCGTCGCCACCTTGAGGCCGAGCAGGTTGATGACCTCGGTGGCGCGACCCTGGAGGCACAGCCGGCCGTCGGCACGCAGCCGTCCCAGGTCGCCCGGAAGGAACCAGCCGTCGCGGAAGCACTCCCGCGTCGTCGCCTCGTCGTCGAGGTAGCCCTCGATTCCCGGGGAGGGGCGAACGCGCACCAGGCCTTCATCGCCCACGGGCAGCTCGCGGCCGGACTCGTCCACGACCTGCGCCGCCCGCGGGGAAACGGGGAGGTGCCAGAGCAGGTCCTCGTCGCTCGCGATGCGGGTCATCGTCACCATCGACGCCTCCGTCGAGGCGTAGGCGGAATACAGCTCGCGGGTGATGCGCGCCCGGGCGCCGTCCGCGAGGGCCTTCGTGAGCGCGCCGGCCGTCACGACGAGCCGCAGCGAGTCGTCCCGGCGGATCGCCCCCGGCGGCGCCTCGAGCAGCACGGCGAGCGTGGCGGGCGTCGCGAAGGCATGCGTCATCCCGAGCCGGCCGAACGGCCGCCAGGGCTCCGGGGAGTTCTCGCAGACCACCGTCGCGCCCACCGACCATGCGGCGCGCGTCCAGCGATAGCCGCCGGCGGTCCACGACGGGAAATTGCCGACGAAGACCACGGACGACGGCGTGAAGGCGAAGAGCGAGGCGAGCGAGCCGATCTGCTCGCGGTCGATCCGCGGGTCGCGAAGGACCTTCTTGTAGGAGCCGGTGGTGCCGGAGGTGAGCATGACGTGGCCCGCCATGCCCGCCGCC
The DNA here is from genome assembly GCA_003105245.1 of Betaproteobacteria bacterium. GTDB lineage: Bacteria > Pseudomonadota > Gammaproteobacteria > Burkholderiales > Usitatibacteraceae > FEB-7. The sequence goes on from PQAI01000171.1 coordinate 6,374, forward strand.
GGAAGCGGGAACCCGGGCGCGCCGCCGCGGGCGAACGCGGCCGGGCGCGCGGCGGGGAGCCGGATCGTCGCGCGGCCCGCCTGCCGGGCCAGCGACTCGGCGGCTTCGTGCGTCGCGCCCTCGCGCGTGACGATGCCGCCGGCGCTCCCCAGGGCAAGCGCGGCGACGTCCGTCGTGCGCTCGATGGCGATCGTGGCCAGGCCGAGGCTTCTCAGGGCGAAGCCGGCCACCCAGGCGTCGACCAGGTCCTCGATGGCGACCACGACGAGGGATCCCGGCGGGAAGCCGGCGCCGGCCAGGCGAGCGCGCGCGTCCGCGATCGCGCGGGCGAAGGCGGAGTAGCTCCAGGGCTCGCCGTTGTGCACGAGCGCGAGGTGGTCGGGCGCGCTGCGCGCGCGGGAGAGGATGGCGTCGAGCGGCATCGCGCGAGCCCGTCAGCCGGCCAGGTGCGCGCGCAGGGCCGCCACCAGCTCGCGCGGCGCCTCGGTGGGCATCGCGTGACCCGCGTCCAGCGCCACGAGCTTCGCGCGCGGTATCCGGCCCGCCAGCTCCGCCCCCGCCCTGAACGGCGTCATCTGGTCGCGGCGGCCGGCCACCACGAGCGTCGGCGCCTCGATCGCCCGGATGGACTCGGCCGGCGGCGCGTAGGCGTGGCAGGCGGCGAGGTCGGCGTGCTGCACGCCCGGGCGCGCGCGCGCCACGAGGCTGCGGCTCGCGCCGACCTGGGAAAGCCCCGGGATCGCGCTCGCGGCGAGCGATGCCAGGCGCGCGTGGCCCCACACGGACTGCATGTCGAAGGCAGCCGGAGAGTCGTCGGCGGCCGCCGCGAGGAAGGCCTCTCCCACGGGCATGGGAACGGAGATCCCGACGAGGGCGAGGCTCGCGACGCGGTGCGGATGGCGGATCGCGCAGTCGAGCGCCGCCAGCGCGCCCATGCTGTGGCCCACCAGGTGGGCGCGCCCGACGCACGCGGCCTCGACGAAGGCGGCCACCCAGTCGGCGAGCGCCTCGACCGTGGTGCGCACCGCGCCCGGACTGCGGCCGTGGCCCGGCAGGTCCACCGCGAGCACCGCGAAGCCGTGATGGGCGAGGTATCGCGCCGGGTAGTGCCACACGCTGTGATCGAGGGCCGAGCCGTGGACGAACACGACCGCCGGCAGCTGCGGGTCGAAGTCGCGCCCCCCCGTGTAGGCGTAGGCCGGGTAGCCCTCGACGATGAAGTTCATTTCTGCGAGGCGCGCAGCGCGCGCGACAGGTCCTCGACCAGGTCGTCGGGATGCTCGAGCCCGATCGACAGGCGCACCGTGCCCGGCGTGATGCCGGCCTGCGCGAGGGCGGCGTCGTCCATGCGATGGTGCGTCGTCGAGGCGGGGTGGATCACCAGGGATTTCGCGTCGCCGATGTTGGCGAGGTGCGAGAAGAGCGAGAGCGCCTCGATGAACCGGCGCCCGGCCTCGCGCCCGCCCGCGAGCTCGAAGGCGAGGATCGCGCTGCACCCCTGCGGGTAGAGCGCGCGCGCCAGGGCGTGGTCGGGGTGCGCGGCGAGCGCGGGATGGTGGACGCGCGCGACCGCCGGGTGCTTCGCCAGGAAGTCGACCACCACCGCCGTGCTGGCCACGTGCCGCGGCATGCGCAGGTGCAGCGTCTCCAGTCCCTGCAGGACCTGGAACGCCGTCATCGGGGCCATGCAGGCGCCGAAGTCGCGCAGGCCCTCGCGCCGCGCCCGCAGCAGGAAGGCGGAGACGGTGGACTCCTCGCTGAACACCATGCCGTGGAAGCCCTCGTAGGGCTGCGTGAGGGTCGGGAATTTCCCCGAGGCGTCCCAGTCGAAGCGCCCGCCGTCCACGAGGACGCCCCCGATGACCACGCCGTGGCCCGAGAGGAACTTGGTGGCCGAGTGCACGACGAGGTGCGCGCCCATTTCGAGGGAGCGCCCCAGCGCCGGCGTGGTCACCGTCGCGTCGACGAGGAGCGGGATGGCGTTGTCCTCCGCCACTTTCGCCAGCGACGGCACGTCGAGAACGTCCACGGAGGGGTTGCCCACGGTCTCGCCGAAGAGCAGCCGCGTCTCCGGCCGGATGGCGCGGCGCCAGGCGTCGGGGTCGCGCGCCGGCACGAAGGTGGTCTCGATGCCGAAGCGCGGCAGCGTGTAGTGCAGCAGGTTATGCGAGCCGCCGTAAAGGCTCGCGGAGGAGACGATGTGCCCGCCGCGGCCCATGAGCGTGGCGATGGCGAGGTGCAGCGCCGCCTGGCCGCTGGCGGTGGCGATGGCGCCGGCGCCGCCCTCGAGCGCGGCCATGCGCTCCTCGAGGACCGCCACCGTCGGGTTCGACAGCCGCGAGTAGACGTGCCCCGGCAGCTCCATGTCGAAGAGCGCCGCCGCCGTGTCCGCATCCGGCAGGACGTAGCTCGCCGTCTGGTAGATGGGGACGGCCCGCGCGCCGGTGGCCGGGTCGGGAGATTGCCCGGCGTGAACGGCCAGCGTATCGGGGTGGGGCGCCTTGGGGCCTGAATGGGCCATCGAATCAGGGATTTGGGAAATGTTCTTGAGCCGGCTTATCTTGTCACGGACGGCCCTTCTTTGCTATGGTTCGACTTGCCCCCACGCCGCCCCCATCCCATGAAGCGAATCGCCGTCGTCCTCGCTGCACTCGCCCTGGCCTCCGCCGCCGTGGCGGCCGACAAGCCCGTGCAGCGTGCCAAGCAGTCGCGGTCCGGTGCCGTGGCCGACTTCGACAAGGACGGCGACCCGAACCTGCGCTCCACCGCGGCGCTGGTGCTCGACGCCAAGACGGGCGAGACGCTGTTCGCCAAGAACGCGGACGCCGTGCACCCGATCGCCTCGATCACCAAGCTGATGACGGCGATGGTGGTCCTCGACTCGAAGCTGCCGCTCGACGAGCCCATCCAGATCTCCTCCGAGGACCTCGACACCCTCAAGGGCACGCGCTCGCGCCTTCCCGTGGGGGCGCACTTTCGCCGGGACGACCTCATCCGCATCGCGCTGGTGGCCTCCGACAACCGCGCGGCGGCGGCCCTCGGCCGCGCCTACCCCGGAGGCACGCCCGCCTTCGTGACCGCCATGAACGCGAAGGCGAAGCTCCTCGGCTTGCAGGCCACGCAATTCGTCGACTCGAGCGGGCTCGCGCCCGGCAACGTCTCCAGCCCCGCGGAGCTCGCGCGCCTGGTGAGCGAGGCCTCCCGGTACGACATCATCCGCGAGTACTCCACGACCCCGGCCCTGGACGTGACGCTCCCCGATACCGGCCGCAAGGTGAACTACGTGAACACCAACGCGCTGGTGCGCGCCGGCGACTGGGACATCGGCCTGTCCAAGACCGGCTACATCAGCGAGTCCGGCAAGTGCCTCGTGATGCAGGCGATGATCGCCAACACCCCGATCGTGATCGTGCTCCTGGACTCCTGGGGCCGGCTCACGCGCATCGGCGACGCCAACCGCATCAAGCGCTGGCTCGAGAAGAACCCCGCCCGCCTGGCCGGGGCCCTGCGCGCCGGCTGAGCCCCGCCTGCGGCGCCGCAGCGTGAGGGGGCTCCCCCGCGCTGCTACACTCCGGCCATGAAAGTCGGCCTCTTCGTCACCTGCCTCGTGGACCTCTCGCGGCCCGGCATCGGGTTCGCGGCGCTGAAGCTCCTCGAGGGGGCTGGCTGCGAGGTGGTGGTGCCGCAATCCCAGACCTGCTGCGGCCAGCCCGGCTACAACTCCGGCGGGCGCGACATCGCGAAGGCGCTCGCGAGGAAGGTGCTCGCCGAGTTCCGCGACTGCGACTACGTGGTGGCCCCCTCGGGATCCTGCTCGGGCCAGATGAAGGTCGCCACCGTGCACGACCTCTTCCAGGGCGAGCCGGACCTTCCGGAGTTCGAGGCCCTCGCCGCGAAGTGGTACGAGCTCTCGCAGTTCCTCGTGGAGGTCCTGAAGGTCGACGCGGTGCCCGGGAAGTTCGAGGGCACGGTGACCTACCACGACAGCTGCTCGGGGCTGCGCGAGCTGGGCGTGAAGATGCAGCCGCGCTACCTGCTGCAGATGGCCGGCGCGAGGATCGCGGAGATGGAAGGGGCGGAACGCTGCTGCGGCTTCGGCGGCACCTTCTCCATCAAGCTGGGGGAGATCTCCACGCGCATGTGCGAGAACAAGTGCGAGTCGATCCGCGCCACCGGCGCCGGCGCCATCGTGGGCGGCGACCTGGGGTGCCTTCTCAACATCGAGGGGCGGCTGCGCCGCACGGGGGACAAGGACACGAAGGTGCTCCATTTCGCCCAGGTGATTGCCGGTGAGTGATGCCGACGAAAGGCTTTGGAAACGCCGATGAACGCCGATGCCCCGCCGATTGCCGCCGGTAAATCAACCGCGATGTCATTTCGTGCCGAGTCGAGGGTCGGTGAATTCCAATGCCACGGGCATGCCCTGACCATGAATCATCGGCGGCAATCGGCGGGGCATCGGCGTTCATCGGCGTTTCCAAAGATTCTCGCCCGCATCGCTCGGAGCCGCTGATGCAAGTCCAGAGCATGTTCTTCAAGCAGCGCGCCAGCGAGAAGCTGGACGACGCGCTGCTGCAGGGGAACATGAGGAAGGCCAAGGGCAAGTTCGTCGACGGCCGCGCGAAGGCCGTGGCGGAGTTCGGCGTCTGGGAGGAGGTGCGCTCGCACGCGGCGAAGGTGCGCGACCGGGCGCTGGCGAACCTCGACGCCTACCTCCTGGAGTTCGAGGCCAACGCCACGCGCCGCGGCGCCGTGGTGCACTGGGCGGAGACGGCGGAGGAGGCCTGCGCGATCATCGTCGGCATCGCGCGCGACAACGGCGTGAGGAAGGCCGCCAAGTCGAAGTCCATGGTCTCCGAGGAGGTGAACCTCAACGAGGCCCTGGAGGCCGCGGGCGTCGAGGTGATCGAGACCGACCTCGGCGAGTACATCCTGCAGCTCGCCCACGAGCCGCCCTCGCACATCGTCGCCCCCGCCGTGCACAAGTCGAAGGAGCAGGTGGCCGAGCTCTTCGTGAAGGCGCACGGCAAGCCCAGGCTCACCGAGATCCCGGCCATGACGCGCGAGGCGCGCGAGGCGCTGCGCGGGCACTTCCTCGGCGCGGACATGGGCATCTCGGGCTCCAACTTCGTGATCGCGGAGACGGGCACGACGCTCACCGTCACCAACGAGGGCAACGCGGACATGGTGACGACGCTGCCGCGCATCCACGTCGTGATCACCGGCATCGAGAAGGTGATCGGCACGCTCGAGGATTTCGCCACCCTCATCCGCCTGCTCCCGCGCTCGGCCATCGGGCAGACGGTCACCAACTACCTCACCCTCACCACGGGCCTCAAGATGCCCGACGAGGCCGACGGCCCCGAGCAGATGCACATCGTGCTCGTGGATGCCGGGCGCACGAAGCTCGTGGGCGGGCCGATGCAGGAGATGCTGCGCTGCATCCGTTGCGGCGCCTGCATGAATCACTGCCCCGTCTACCAGAACGTCGGCGGACACGCCTATGGCTGGGTCTACCCCGGCCCGATGGGCTCCATCCTCACGCCGGTGTACGTGGGGCTGGAGAACGCGGGCGACCTGCCCAACGCGGCCACCTTCTGCCACGAGTGCGCGGTGGCCTGCCCGGTGAAGATCCCGCTGCCCGAGCTCATGCGCAAGCTGCGCGAGCAGCAGTTCGACCGCAGGCTGCGGCCCTGGCCGGAGCGCCTGGCCATCGCGGCGTGGGCCTTCGCGGTGAGGCGGCCCGCGCTCTACGCGTTCCTCTCGGGGATCGGCGCGCGCGTGGCGAAGTGGATGGGCGGGCGCGAGGGGCTCATCCATTCGCTGCCGGGGCTGGACGGGTGGACGAAGGGGCGGGACATGCCTGCGCCCGCGGGAAGGACGTTTCGAGAGTTATACCGGCAAAGGGCTTTGGAACGCCGATGAGCGCCGATGCCACGCCGATTGCCGCCGATGATTGCCGGATGAGGGGACATGGRCGCTAGGGAGAACATCCTCGCGAGGATCCGCMGGGCSCAGGGWCGSMSSGGMGSSGAGSCGACGGCCGCSGARAGGGCCGCGGTGAGGGAGGCCATCGCGCGGCACGAGGTGGGGCCGCAGCCGCCGTTCGCGCACACGCCCGACCGCCTGGCGCAGTTCCGCAAGGAGTGCGACCGGCTGGGCACCACGCACGCCCGGGTGGCCACCGAGCGCGACGTTCCTGCGGAGGTGGCGCGCTATCTCGCCGCCAACGGCCTCGAGCCGCGGCTCGCGGGCTGGGGCGAGTTCGCCGGCCTCGACTGGGCCGGCGCGGGCATTGCGTACGACGATCGCCCGGCCCGCGGGGACGACCGCACGGGCCTCACGGGATGCTTCTGCGCCATTGCCGAGACGGGCACGGTGCTGCTACTGTCCTCGCCGGCCACGCCGAAGGTCACCGCGCTGCTGCCCGAGACGCACGTCTGCGTGGTGCGGGCCTCGCGGCTCGTCGACACGATGGAGGATTCCTTCGAGCTCGTGCGCGCCGAGGTGGGCGATCCCCCGCGCGCGGTGTTCTTCGTCTCCGGGCCCTCGCGCACCGCCGACATCGAGCAGACGATAGTGATCGGCGCCCACGGCCCCTACCGAGTCCACGTCATCCTCCTCTGAAATGATCCGCCTCCTCGCCTTCGCCTTCCTGGCGGCCTTCGCCCTGCCCGCCGCCGCCGCCACGGGCGCGTACGCGCCCCAGCTCGTGATGATCGGGCCGGTGCCGCTCGACTTCGTCCTGTTCGCCGCGGTGCTCCTGTGCGTGGCGCTCTTCCACCACTACACCTTCCAGGTCGCGGTGACGGGGCTCGTCGTCATCTCGGCCTACAAGATCGCCATCACCGGGCTCAGGACGGGGCCGGGGCTCGCGGGATTCGCCGCCCACCTGGGCCACGAGTGGGTGCTGCTCGCGAACCTCTTCTGCCTGCTGATGGGATTCGCGCTCCTCTCGAAGCATTTCGAGGACAGCAACGTCCCGGCGGCGCTGCCGAAGTACCTGCCGGGCGACTGGAAGGGGGCCTTCGCGCTGCTCGCGATCGTGTTCGTGCTCTCCTCGTTCCTCGACAACATCGCGGCGGCCCTCATCGGCGGCACGATGGCGGGCGTGGTGTTCAAGGGGCGGGTGCACATCGGCTACCTCGCGGCCATCGTGGCGGCCTCCAACGCGGGCGGGGCGGGCAGCGTCGTGGGCGACACCACCACGACCATGATGTGGATCGACGGCGTCGATCCCCTCGACGTGCTGCACGCCTTCGTCGCCGCCGGCGTGGCGCTCGCGATCTTCGGCGTCATCGCGGCCAAGCAGCAGCACGCGCACCAGCCGCTGGTGCGGGATGCCGACGCCGTCGCTCCCGTGGACTGGGCGCGCGTGGGCATCGTGGCCTTCATCCTCGCGGCGGCCATCCTCGCCAACGTCGTGGCCAACCTCCGGTTTCCCGCGGCGCTCGACGCCTTCCCGGTGATCGGGGTGGCGGTCTGGGTGGCGATCGTCCTTTCCGCGCCCGTGCGCAAGCCCGACTGGCACCTCCTGCCGGGCAACCTCAAGGGGACGATCTTCCTGCTCTGCCTGGTGATGTGCGCCTCGATGATGCCCGTGGAGAAGCTCCCGTCGGCCTCCTGGCAGACGGCCCTGGGCCTGGGGTTCCTCTCCTCGGTCTTCGACAACATCCCGCTCACGGCGCTCGCCCTCAAGCAGGGCGGCTACGACTGGGGCTTCCTCGCCTACGCCGTGGGGTTCGGCGGCTCGATGCTGTGGTTCGGGTCGTCCGCGGGCGTGGCGCTCTCGAACCTCTTTCC
>PQAI01000172.1 GCA_003105245.1 Betaproteobacteria bacterium
TGAGCTGCTCGGCCACGGTGCGGGCCGTGAGGTCCACGCCGCCGCCGGGCTGCACGGGCGCGATGATCTTCACGGTCTTGGTGGGGTAGTCCTGCGCGGCCGAGAGGCCGGGGAGCATCGTGGCGGCCGCGAGGACGGCGGCCAGGGCGAGGCGTGGCTTCATCATGTCTTCTCCTCCTTCAGGTGGGGTTCGAGTCGTTGCCTTGCCGCGCCCACGTGCTCGGCCAGCAGCCGGCCCGCCGTCGCGGCATCGCCCTCGCGCACGGCCTTCGCGATCGCCTCGTGCTCGGCGATCGAGGCGGCCATGCCGACGGGCTGGGAAAGGTTCTTCAGGCGCCACAGGTGCAGCTGCTGGACCACGCCGCGGTAGGCTTCGGCGAGCTTGCCGTTGCCGGCGGCCTCCACGATGGCCCAGTGGAAGCGCAGGTTCTCGGCGTAGTAGGCCGGCAGGTCGTGCCGGCGAGCCGCCTTGCGCATGGCGGCCGTGGCCGACTGCAGCGTGCGCGAGAGCGCCTTTCGCGGCATCTCGGCGAGCGCCCCGGCGCGCGACCCGGCATGGCCGTCGAGCACCGAACGCAGCTCGTAGAGGTCGGCCACCTCCTTGGGCGAGAACTCGCGCACGAAGACGCCCACGTTCCTGCGCGACACCACGAGTCCCGTGGACTCCAGCTCGCGAAGGGCCTCGCGCACCGGCACGCGCGACACGCCCAGGCGCTCGGCCACGTCGGGCTCGTTGATGCGCGAGCCCGGCGCCAGGTCCCCCGAGAGGACGAGGCCGAGGATCTCCTCCCGCACCATCTTGGCGAGCGACAGGCTGCGCAGCGCCGCCGCCGGCGTGGCCCGGCGCTCGTCGATCCAGGGGAACAGGGGGGTGTCTGGCATGGTGTCGGACACCGTGCCTGGCACCGTGTCCGACACCGAGTATATCGTATACGATACGGGCAGTAAGAACCGTCCTGCGATCCGGCGCCGGCCTCGCCGCCGCCCCCCGGACTTATAATTCCCTCCACAGGATTCCCCCGAGGAGAGACCCCATGGCTGCCAACCTCCAGGCCGTCGCCCAGGCCGTCCCCACCGTGAAGCTGTTCATCGACGGCAAGTTCGTCGAGTCGAAGACCACCGAGTGGAAGGACGTGGTGAACCCCGCCACGCAGCAGGTGCTCTCGCGCGTCCCATTCGCCACGGCCGACGAACTGGAGGCGGCGATCGCCGCCGCCGCGAAGGCCTACAAGCACTGGCGCAGCACCCCCGTGGGGGCCCGCAAGCGCGTGATGCTCAAGTTCCAGGAGATCATCCGCCGCGACATGCGCAAGATCGCCGAGTGCCTCACCCACGAGCAGGGCAAGACGCTCGCGGACGCCGAGGGCGACGTCTTCCGCGGCCTCGAGGTGGTCGAGCACGCCTGCTCCGTGGGTTCCCTCCAGATGGGCGAGCACCTCGAGCAGGTCGCCGGCGGCGTGGACGTCTACGCCATCCGCCAGCCCATCGGCGTGTGCGCGGGCATCACGCCCTTCAACTTCCCGGCCATGATTCCCCTCTGGATGTTCCCGATGGCGATCGTCTCGGGCAACACCTTCGTGCTCAAGCCCTCCGAGCAGGACCCGATGACGCCCATGCTCCTCGCGGAGCTGGCGATCGAGGCGGGCGTCCCGCCGGGCGTGCTCAACATCGTGCACGGCGGAAAGCTCGCGGTGGACACGCTCTGCACGCACCCGGAAGTGAAGGCCGTCTCCTTCGTCGGCTCCACCGCCGTCGGCCACCACGTCTACAACCTCGCCTCCACGCACGGCAAGCGCGCGCAGTGCATGATGGGCGCCAAGAACCACGCCGTGATCCTGCCGGATGCCGCCAAGGACCACTCCCTCAACGCCCTCGTCGGTGCGGGCTTCGGCGCCGCGGGCCAGCGCTGCATGGCCATCAGCGTGGGCGTGCTGGTAGGCGAGGCGGCGAAGTGGGTCCCGGACATCGTCGAGAAGGCGAAGTCTCTCAAGGTGTCCTGCGGCATGGAACCCGGCGCGGACCTGGGCCCGCTCATCTCCAAGGCGGCCCTTGCGCGCGTGACCTCGCTGATCGAGGCGGGCGTGAAGGAAGGCGCCAGGCTCGAGCTCGACGGCCGCGGGATCAAGGTCCCGGGCTACCCCGACGGCAACTTCGTGGGCCCCACGGTCTTCTCCGGCGTGAAGCCCGGCATGAACATCTACAAGGAGGAGATCTTCGGCCCGGTGCTGTGCCTGGTGGCCGTGGACACCCTCGACGAGGCCATCGCCTTCGTGAACGACAACCCCTTCGGCAACGGCACCGGCATCTTCACCCAGTCCGGGGCGGCCGCGCGCAAGTTCCAGTACGAGGTGGACGCCGGGCAGGTGGGCATCAACGTGCCCATCCCGGTGCCGGTGCCCTACTTCAGCTTCACCGGCTCGCGCGGCTCCAAGCTCGGCGACCTCGGTCCCTACGGCAAGCAGGCGATGCACTTCTACACGCAGGTGAAGACCGTGACGGCGCGCTGGTTCGACGACGCCGCCACCGCCGGGCGCGTGCACACCACCATCAGCCTGAAGTAGCCCCGGTGCGCATCGGGTTCATCGGGGTGGGCCACATGGGCCTGCCCATGTGCGCCAACCTCGTGAAGGCCGGCCACGCGGTGCGGGCCCACGACGTGGCGGCCGCGAGCCTGGAGGCCGCCGTGGCCGCGGGCGCGGCGCGCGCCACCTCCGTCGCCGATTGCGTCGCCGACGCCGAGGTCGTGGTCACGATGCTGCCCTCCTCGCCGCACGTGCGAAGTGTCTACGGCGGGTCCACCGGCGTGATCGCACAGGCGCGGCCCGGAACCCTCCTCGTCGACAGCTCCACCATCGACCCGCTCACGGCCCGCGAGGTGGCCTTCGACGCGCGCGCCCGCGGGCTTCCCATGGTCGACGCGCCGGTGTCCGGCGGCACCGCCGGCGCGCAGGCCGGCACCCTCACCTTCATGGTCGGCGGCTCGGAGCGCGACTTCGAGGCGGCACGCCCGCTGCTGGCCTGCATGGGGAAGAACATCGTCCACTGCGGCGCGAGCGGCAACGGCCAGGTGGCCAAGATCTGCAACAACCTGATGCTCGCCGTCGGCATGATCGCCACCAGCGAGGCGATGACGCTCGCCGCGAGGCTCGGCATGGACCCGAAGGTCTTCGCGGGGATCGTGAACACCTCCAGCGGCCGGTGCTGGAGCTCGGACACCTACAACCCCTGGCCCGGCGTCCTCGAGGGCG
>PQAI01000173.1 GCA_003105245.1 Betaproteobacteria bacterium
CCCGGCCTCGTGGTGGGCGACGCCGTCTGGCTGGAGACCTCCGCGGGCCGCAAGTTCCTCGCGATCCACGCGCCCGCCGCGAAGCCGAAGGGCGCGGTGGTGATCGTGCACGGCATCGGCGTGCATCCGGACCACGGCATCATCGGCGTGCTGCGCACGAAGCTCACGGACCTGGGGTGGACGACGCTCTCGATCCAGATGCCGGTGCAGGCGGCCGATGCGCGTACTGAGGCCTACTACCCGGCGGTCTTTCCGGAGGCCATCGACCGCATCGCGCGCGCGGGGGCATGGCTCGCTGCGAAGGGCGAGGCGCGCGTGGCGCTCGTGTCGCACAGCATGGGCTCGTGGATGGCGAACGAGTACTTCGACGCCAATCGCGAGTCGCCCTTCCGCGCCTGGGCCTGCCTCGGGCTCACGGGCGGCTACAGCCTCTCCACGTGGTTCAGCCCGCGCCCCATCCTCGACGTCTACGGCGAGAACGACCTCGAGCCTTCGCGCGACGCCGCGTGGCGACGCCGGCTCACCCTTGCCTCGGCCCCGGAAGGATCGCGCCAGGCGATGATCGCGGGAACCGATCACTTCTACGCCGGCAAGGAGGACGAGCTCGCGCGGACGATCGACGCGTGGCTCGCCGAAGTGCTGCGCTAGCCGCAAGGGTCGCCCCTCAGAGCTTGTCGAGCATCTCCGAGCCGTCCCACCCCGGCTCCGGCGGTTCCTGGCGAAGGACCGCGATCCGCCCGAGGTAGTGCGCCGCCACGCCGTCGTTGGCGTCCTTCGCGGCCAGGTTCCGGAAGGCGGCCTCGGCCGCATCCCACTCGCGGCGGGCGTAGGCGGCGAGGGCCGCGGAAGTGGCCTCGCGCCTGCCGGCGTCCTCGTCGAAGGTGAACACCTCCACCGGCTCGCTCTTGCCCTTGACGACGATTCGGCCCAGCTGCCGCAACGGCGCACCATCGGGCAGCAGGCGGGCCGTCGCGCCGCTCAGCAGGATGGGCGTGCCGAAGAGCTTGTTGGCCCCCTCCAGGCGCGAGGCGAGGTTCACGCCGTCGCCCAGCGCCGTGTAGTTGAAGCGGTCCTCGGCGCCGAAGTTGCCCACCGCCGCCTCGGTGGTGTGGATGCCCACGCGCATGTGGATGGGGGGGAGGCCCTCGGCGGCGAGGCTCGCGCGCAGGTCCTCGAGGTCGGCCTGCATCTCGCGCGCGGCCTGGCAGGCGTTGACCGCGTGCTGCGGGTCGTCCAGCGGCGCGCCCCACACCGCCATGAGCGCGTCGCCGATGAACTGCAGGAGCGTTCCGCGGTGGCGCTTCACGATCGCCGAGGCGCGCGTGAAGTGCTGCTGCAGGATGTGCACGACCTGCTCGGGGCCGTGCTTCTCGCTGATCGTCGTGAAGCCGGCGAGGTCCGTGAAGAGCACCGTGACCGTGCGCCGCTCGCCGCCCAGGCGAAGCCGCTCGGGGCTCTCGAGCATCTGGTCGACGACGTCGGGGGAGACGTAGAGCGCGAAGGCGCGGCGCAGCTCCGAGCGGCGCCGGCGCTCGGCGACGAAGGCGATGCCGCCGAAGGCGACGTAGGTGAGCGCCACGGCCATGATGGCGAGCGAGACCGGAAGCCAGGTGTTCGCGTTCGCGAAGAGCCACCAGGACGACCCGGCGAGCGCGGCGCCGATCGCGAGCGCGATGGCCAGACCCGTGAGGGGACGCCAGCGGCGCAGCAGCGCCGAGGCGAGGATCGTCGCGGCCGCGATCACCGCCAGGCGCCAGGGCGGCGCCACGGGGACGACGTGGCTCTTCGTCACCGCCCCTTCCAGCAGGTTGGCGTGGATCTCGACGCCCGGGACCAGGCCGCGCGTGGAGGCGGTGAACGGGGTGAGGAAGAGGTCGGCCTGCGCGGCGCCCGCGTCCACGCTCGCCTGGATGTCGCGCCCCACCAGCACGATCTGGTCCTGGAAGGCGCCCGGCGGCAGGTGCGTGTCGGCGTCGAGCGCCTGGTAGAAGGACACGTACGGGAAGGTGTGATCCGGGCCGACGTAGCGGATGAGGGCCCCGGCGGGCGCCTGGGGCTCGGGAAGCAGGCCGGGCGAGACCGCGTTCGCGCGCGCGATCACCGCCTTCCAGAAGACGTCGTCGCCTTCGGGCACGCGGCGCACGACGCCGTCGCGGTCCAGGTCCACGTGCGCGAGGCCCTTGGTCGCTCCCGCGGCGACGAACGCGGGGATGGGGTCCATGCGGATCCACTGCCGCACGAAGGCCGTCTCCTGGTAGGCCATCGTGGAGGCGATCACCACGTTGCCGCTCCTGGCGATGGCCTCGGCGAAGGCGCGGTCCTCGGCTTCCGTGGAGGCTTCCGACATCGTGACGTCGAGCGCCACCACCATCGCGCCCGAGCGCTTCAGCTGGTCGAGGAGCTTCGCGTAGAGGCTTCGCGGCCACGGCCAGCGCAGGCCGATCTGCGCGAATGATGCCTCGTCGATGCCGACGATGGTGATGGGAAGCTGCGACTTTCCCGGTGCCGTGGCGACCGTCAGCGCGTCGAAGCCGCGCTGCTCCAGGCCCGTGCCCGGTCCCGTGACCGAGAGCGCCCCCATCGTGGCCAGCACCGCGGCGGCGATGGCGGCGGTCGCGCG
>PQAI01000174.1 GCA_003105245.1 Betaproteobacteria bacterium
GGGCGAGCTCGCCGTGGAGGTGATGGGTCGCGGCACCGCGTGGCTGGACACCGGCACGCACGAGAGCCTGCTGGAGGCCGCGCAGTTCATCGAGACGATCGAGCGCCGGCAGGGCCTCAAGGTGGCCTGCCCCGAGGAGATCGCCTGGCGGCAGGGGTGGATCGACGCGCAGCAGGTCGAGCGCCTCGCGCACCCGATGAAGAAGAACGCCTACGGCCGCTACCTCCTCGAGGTGCTGCGCGACCGCGTCTTTTAGGCGCGGCCGGGGAAGGGCACCAAACGATGGAAAGTCCATGAAGGCCGTCGCCACCGATATCCCGGGCCTTGTAGTCCTCGAGCCGCGCGTCTTCGGCGACGAGCGCGGGTTCTTCTTCGAGTCCTACAACCGCCGGGCCTTCCGCGAGGCGACGGGCGCGGATCCCGACTTCGTGCAGGACAACCACTCGCGCTCGGCGAGGAACGTCCTGCGCGGGCTGCACTACCAGGTGAGGCAGCCGCAGGGGAAGCTGGTGCGCGTGGTCGCGGGAGAGGTGTGGGACGTGGCCGTGGACCTGCGCCGCTCCTCGCCCACCTTCGGCAGGTGGGTGGGCGTGACGCTCTCGGCCGCCAACCGGCGCATGCTCTGGGTCCCGGTGGGCTTCGCGCACGGCTTCGTGGTGGTCTCCGACGGCGCCGAGTTCCTGTACAAGACGACCGACTACTACGCGCCCGAGCACGAGCGCTCGCTCCTCTGGAACGACCCCGCGCTCGCCATTCCCTGGCCGCTTCAGGGCGAGCCGATCCTCAAGCCCGGCGACGCCAACGGCACGCCGCTCGCGCGCGCCGAGACCTTCGCCTGATGCGCATCCTCCTCACCGGCGCCGGCGGCCAGGTGGGCTTCGAGCTCGCGCGAACGCTGGCGGATCTCGGGGAGGTGCGCGCCTTCGACCGCTCCGCGCTCGACCTCGCCGACGGGCGCGCGCTGGAGGCCGCCTGCCGCTCGCTCGCCCCGGGGCTCATCGTGAACGCCGCCGCCTACACGGCCGTGGACAAGGCGGAATCGGAGCCGGGGCCGGCCGAGGCCGTGAATGGCCGCGCGCCGGGGATCCTGGCCCGCGAGGCCCGGCGCCTGGGCGCCGTTCTCGTGCACTACTCCACCGACTACGTCTTCGACGGCACCGCGCGCCGTCCCTACCGCGAGGACGATCCCGTCGCGCCCCTGAATGCCTACGGGCGCTCGAAGCTCTCGGGCGAACGGGCGATCGCCGAAAGCGGCTGCAAGCACCTCGTGTTCCGCACCAGCTGGGTGTACGGGCCGCGCGGCCGCAACTTCCTCGCCACCATGCTCGCGCTCGCGGCCACGCGGGACGAGCTTCGCGTGGTCGACGACCAGCGGGGGTCGCCCACCTCGAGCCTCTTCCTCGCCGAGGCCACGGCGCGGGCGCTCCGCGCCATTCCCGCGGCGGGTGTCGCTTCCGGGATCTACCACCTCTCGGCGGCGGGGGAGACCACCTGGGCCGGATTCGCGCGGGCCATCTTCGCGCGCGCGGCCGCCCGGCCGGGCTTCCGCGCCCCCCGGGTCGTGCCCATCCCGACCGAGCAGTACCCGACGCCGGCCCGCCGGCCGCGCTACTCGGTGCTCTCGCACGACAAGTTCGCCGCCGCCTTCGGTTTCGCGCCCGGCTCCTGGCAATCCCAGCTCGACGACTGCTTCGCCGCGATGGGCGGGCGCTGAGGCGCGGCGGGGAACCGCTTCGCTTCGCGCGCTGTCCCACGGGGCCGGAATGCCGCCTGGGCTATAATTTTTCCCCAATGTCCGCCCTGCCCGCCGAGAGCCAGCCACGCCGCCTGGGCGAGATCCTCATCGCCCGCGGCAAGCTCGACGCCGCCAATCTCGATCGCGCCCTTCGCCTGCAGGAAGGGGAGACGCGCGAGAAGATCGGCGTCATCCTGAACAGGCTTGGCCTGGTGTCGGCGCGCGACCTCGCCGACGCCCTCTCCGAGCGCCTGGGCATATCGGTGGCCACGGCGGCCGAGTACCCGGAGCTGCCGTTGCTCGAGGAGCGTGTCTCGGACCGCTTCCTGCGCGACGCCAAGGCGCTGCCGCTTCGCGAGACGGACGAGGGCCTCGTGGTCGCGATGGCCGACCCGGCCGACGCCTTCACGATCCGCGCCATCGAGATGGCGAGCGGCAAGCGGGTGCTGCCGCTGCTCGCCGTGGCGACCGAGCTCGAGTCGGGGCTGGAGCGCCTCTACGGCGCCGGGAAGTCGTCAATGGGCCAGATCGTCGACGACATCGCCACGCGCGACGAGGAGCAGGACCTCGGCGACATCGAGCACCTGAAGGACCTCGCCTCCGAGGCGCCGGTGATCCGGCTCGTGAACCTCCTCATCACGCACGCGCTGGAATCGCGGGCCTCCGACATCCATGTCGAGCCCTTCGAGAACCGCCTCGTCGTGCGCTACCGCATCGACGGCGTCCTGAACGAGGTCGAGTCGCCCCCGCGCCGGCTGTCGGCCGCGGTCATCTCGCGCGTGAAGATCATGGCCAACCTCGACATCGCGGAAAGGCGCCTGCCGCAGGACGGGCGCATCAAGCTGCGCGTCCAGGGCAAGGAGATCGACCTTCGCGTCTCGACGGTGCCCACGATGCACGGCGAGAGCGTGGTGATGCGCATCCTCGACAAGGGCGGCGTCCCCCTCGATTTCGCCTCGCTGGGCTTCGACGGAAGGGTGCTCGAGACCTTCCTCGAGGCCCTCAACCAGCCGCACGGGATCCTTCTCGTCACCGGCCCCACCGGCAGCGGCAAGACGACCACCCTGTACACCGCGCTCGACCGGCTCAACCAGCCCGACGTGAAGATCCTCACCGTCGAGGACCCGGTCGAGTACCAGATGCCGGGCATCAACCAGATCCAGGTGCGCCCGCAGATCAACCTCAACTTCGCGAACGCCCTGCGCTCGATCGTGCGCCAGGACCCGGACGTGATCATGATCGGCGAGATCCGCGACCTGGAGACCGCCGAGATCGCCGTCCAGTCGGCGCTCACGGGCCACCTCGTGCTCTCGACGGTGCACACCAACGACGCGCCCTCCACCGTGAACCGTCTCCTCGACATGGGGGTGGAGGACTACCTCCTCACCTCCACCGTCGTGGGCATCCTGGCCCAGCGCCTCGTGCGCTCGCTCTGCGCCCACTGCCGCAAGCCCTACCGGGCCCTGCCGGAGGTGGTCGGCCAGATGGGGCTCGAGCGCTTCGCAGGCCCGGGCGAGGTCACGCTCTACCATCCCGTGGGCTGCGAGCACTGCAGCGGCACCGGCTACCACGGGCGGCTCGGGATCATGGAGATGATGCCCATGACCGACCGCATCCGCTCCCTCGTCATGCGTCACGCCAATTCGACCGACCTGCGCGCGGCCGCGGTGGAGGAGGGGATGGAGTCGATGTTCGAGAACGGGTTGCGCAAGGCCGTGGCCGGCGTCACCACCGTGGAGGAAGTCCTGCGCGTCACGCGCGAGGACTGAGCATGCCCGTCTTCCAGTACAGGGCCGTGACTGCATCGGGCGAGGTGCTGGAGGGGGCCATGGATGCCCCGACCCGGAAGGGCGTGGTCGAGCGCCTGCGCGACATGGGCTACACGCCGTTGCGCGCCGTCGAGGCGGGGACCGCGGAGGCGCCGGCGAGCCAGCGCCGCGCTGCCGGTCCGGGGCTCTTCGCGCGCGGCATCACCCAGGACGAGGTCGGGGTGGTCACGCGCGAGATCGCCACCCTCCTCAAGTCCGGGCTCCCCCTCGACCGCAGCCTCGAGATCCTCGTGGGGCTCGCCGAGAACGAGCGCGTGGCGGAGATGCTGCGCCGGGTGAGGAACGAGGTGCGCGGTGGCGCCTCGTTCTCCAAGGCCCTCGACGCCCAGGGGGGCGTCTTCTCCCGCTTCTACGTGAACATGGTGCGCGCCGGCGAGGCCGGTGGCGCCATCGGCGACGTGCTCGGCCGGCTCGCGGAGTTCATGGAGCGCTCCAAGGACCTGCGCGAGAGCGTGAAGTCGGCCCTCATCTACCCGACGATCCTGCTGCTCGTCGCCGTGTTCTCGGTGGTGATCCTGCTCGCGGTGGTCGTGCCGCAGTTCGAGCCCATCTTCGAGCAGAGCGGCAAGGCGCTGCCGTGGGTGACGGAGATGGTCCTCGGCGCCGGCGCCTTCATGCGCGCGTACTGGTCGGCGCTCGTGATCCTCGCGGTCGCGATCGTCTTCCTGGCCTCCCGGCGGCTGCGCTCCCCCGAGGCGAGGCTCGCGTGGGACAGGCGCCTCCTGGGGATGCCGCTCGCCGGCGAGCTCGCGGCCAAGGTCGAGACGGCGCGCCTGGCGCGCACGCTGGGCACCCTCCTTCGCAACGGGGTGGCCCTGGTGAACGCGCTGTCGATCGCGCGCGAGACGATGACCAACACGTGGATGGCGGCGGGGCTCGCCGAGGTCGGCCGCGAGCTCAAGACGGGGCGCGGCTTCGCCAAGCCCATGATGGAGACGAGGCGGTTCCCCGCCTTCGCCGTGCACATGATCCAGGTCGGCGAGGAGACGGGGCGCCTGCACCAGATGCTCCTCGACGTGGCCGACGTCTACGACGCCGAGGTATCGCGCGCCGTGAAGAGGTCGCTGGCCCTGCTCGAGCCGGCGATGATCCTGTTCCTCACCTTCGTGGTCGGCGGCGTCATCCTCTCGATCCTCGCCGCGATGCTTTCGATCTACGACCTGCCCCTCTAGGGCGACCTCACGCCGGAGCACCCATGAACGCAATCGCAGGAAAGTCCCTCTCGCGCGGCCATCGCGGATTCACGCTGCTCGAGCTCGTGATGGTGCTCGTGATCATCGGCGTGATCCTGTCCATGGTGGGCCCGCGGGTCTTCAACAGCCTGAGCCGCGCCACCGGCGAGCAGGCCAAGATCAAGGTCGAGCAGATCGGCAGCGCCCTCGAGCTCTACAAGCTCGACACGGGCCGCTACCCCACCACTCAGGAGGGCCTGGGCGCCCTCCTCGCCGCCCCCGCGGGGCTCGCCAACTGGAACGGCCCCTACATCCGCGACCCGAAGGCGCTGAAGGACCCGTGGTCGCGCGACTTCGTCTACCGCTCGCCGGGCGACAAGGGCGGCTACGACCTCATCTCGCTCGGCGCGGACGGCAAGGAGGGCGGCGAGGGCGAGAACAAGGACGTGCGCAACTGATGGCCCCGCGGTCCGCCGCGCGCGGATTCACGCTCCTCGAGCTCCTCGTGGTGCTGGTCATCGCGGCCGCGGGCTACGCGCTGGTCGTGCGGTTCACGTCGGGGGGAGTGTCGGGAGCGCAGCTCCGGAGCGCGGCGCGCACGGTGGCCGCCGGCCTGCGCGAGGCGCGCGGCGCCGCCATCGCGCGCCAGGAGTCCACGGCGCTCGTGCTCGACCTGGAGGGCCGCTCCATGGAGGTCGGCGGCGGCCGCCCCCGCGGGCTTCCCCGGCGCCTCGACATGAAGCTCTACACGGCGCAGTCGGAGATCGTGGACGACAGGCGCGGCGCCATCCGGTTCTATCCGGACGGCAGCTCCACCGGCGGGCGCGTCACCCTCGCCTCGGGCGAGCGCAAGCTGCTCGTCGACGTCGACTGGCTCACCGGCCGCGTGAGCATCAAGGAGGGGGGCTGAGCGCCTCCCTCTCCGACGCCATGGCGCCAGTCCCGACCCCGGCGGGCCGCGAGGCGGGATTTACCATCCTCGAGGTGCTCGCCGCCTTCGTGCTCATGGCCGTGACGCTGGCGGCGATCCTGCAGGTGTTCTCGGCGGGGTTGCGCGACGCCCAGCTCGCCGACGAGTACGCGCGGGCCGTGATCATCGCGCGCTCGAACCTCGCGGCGTATACGGCGTCGGAAAAGCTCGAGGAGGGCGTGCGCGCGGGCACCGAGGGGGGCTACTCGTGGACGCTCGCGGCCGACGCCTACGACGAGCAGAAGGAGACCCCGGAGGCGCGCCCCCCGGCGGAGGGCGGCCTGCGCGTCCGCCTCATCCGGGTGGAGTCGAAGGTGCGGTGGCACGCGGCGGACGGGCGCTCGCGCGACGTGCGGCTCGCCACCCTCGTGCTCGGGAGCCGGCCGTGAGGGGCGCGCGCGCCGCGTCGGGGTTCACGCTGCTGGAGACGGTCATGGCGCTAGTCCTCCTCGCGGTGATGCTCGGGATGCTCTTCGGGGGGCTGCGTGCCGGGGTGAGCGCGTGGGAGGCGGGATCGGGGCGCGGCGACCGCGCCGACGAGGTGCTCCTCGCCGACTCCTTCGTGACCAAGGAGCTCACCGCGGCCTTCCCCTGGCGCTTCAAGGATCCCGTGGCCGTGAAGCTCGCGTTCCGGGGCGAGCGCGAGTCGCTTCGCTTCGTGTCCATGCGCCCGGCCGAGATCGGCGGCGGCGGGCTCGCGTTCGTGTCGCTCGCCTTCGAGCCGGGGCAGGCCGGCGGGCCGGGACGCCTCGTCATGCGCCGGGTGCCCGCCGACCCGGAGGCGACCGACTTCGCCTCGCTCGACCCGGCCGAGGCCTTCACCCTGCTGGACGGGGTGAGCTCGGCGCGCTTCTCCTACTTCGGCGCGGAGAACGAGGTCGAGCCCCTCGCGTGGGGCGACAAGTGGGATTTCGACCAGCGCCTGCCCACCCACGTGCGGCTCGAGCTCGCCCTGGGCGGCGCGAAGTTGCCCGACCTCGTGGTAGCCCTTCGCCTGGGAGAGGAGGCGGGGTGCTACGAGTCCTCCTTCCAGCGCATCTGCGTTCCGCGGCGATGAGGACGGCGCCCCGCGGGCAGCGCGGCGTGGCCCTGGTCCTCGTGATCTGGGTCGTGACCCTGCTCCTCGTCATCGCCGGGAGCTTCCTCTACGCCATGCGAACCGAGGCCCAGGCGGCGCGCAACGCCTCCCTCATCGCCCGGGGCGACGCCATCGCGCAGGCCGCGGTGTCGCGGGCCCTCATTGAACTATTCAAGCCGCCGGGGGGTCCAGACGTCTGGCCACGCGACGGAATGCCGCGCGAGTGGGGCTTCGAGGGGGTCGTCGTCCGGGTCCGGGTGTCGGACGAGTCTGCTAAAATCGACATCAATACCGCGAACAACGAGCTCCTGAAGGGCCTGTTCCGCTTCGCCGGGGCGAGCGAGGAAGAAGCCGCGTCGCTCCTCGATGCGATACTCGACTGGCGTGACCAGGATTCCCTCAAGAGGCCCTACGGCGCAGAGGAGCCGGAATACGCGCAGGCCGGCCTCAAGTCGAGGCCCGCCAATCGTCCTTTCCAGTCCGCGGAGGAATTGCAGCTCGTCCTCGGGGTCCGCCCCGAGCTGTACCAGCGCATCGCACCGATGATCACCGTGTTCTCCCGCCAGTCGGGCGTCAACGTCCACCTCGCCTCCCGTTCCGTCCTCCTCGCCATCCCCGGCGTGACGGCCGAGCTGGTCGACGCCTTCCTGGCCGAACGCGACGCCGCCCGGGCGGAGAAGCGCATCCCGCCGATCCTGCCCGCCGCGGGAGCCTACGCGACCTACGCCCAGTCCTCGGCGATCACCGTGCGCGCGGACGTGCGCCTCGACGAGGGGATCACGGTCTCGCGCGAGGCCGTGGCGATGATCACGCCGCAATACGCCCGCCGGCCCTACACCTTCCTCGCCTGGCGCGAGGTCTCGCGGGACGCGGACGCGAGGGCCGCGGCCGCATCGCAGGAGGCCGCCGGTGGCCGCTGACGCCGGGTCCCTGTTCGCCCCCCTCGTCGCGGCCGCCGAGCGCGCGGGCGTGGCCGATTTCCTGCGCTGGTGGCGAGGGGAACTCGCCGCCGTGCTGCCGCCCGGATGGCGGGAGCGATTCGCCTCGCGCGACGCCGCCTACCTGCGCGCCGACGGCGACGAGTGGGTGGCGCTGCGCCCGGTGGCCGGCCGCCTCGCGCAGGCGGGCCGCACGGCGCTGGCGTCCCTCGATACCGCCGGGCGGCGGGCGGCGCTTCGCCGCCTGGTCGCGGAGTGCAACGGCTCGGCCGGCAACGTCTGGCTCGTGCTGCCGCCGGAGTCCGTCCTCGTTCGCGAGATCGCGATGCCGCTCGCCGCGGAGGAGTCGCTGCGCGAGGCGGTCGCCCTCGAGCTGGACCGCTTCACGCCCATGCCCGCGGAACAGGCGTGGTTCGACCACCGGGTCACCGGACGCGATGCCAACGCCCAGCGCCTGCGGCTGCAGCTCGCCGTGGCGGCGAGCGCTCCCGTCGAGGCGAAGCTCGCCGAGCTGCGGGAGCTCGGCGCGACGATCCTCGGGGTAGGCGTCGAGGATGACGTGGCGGGCGTGTCGACGCCGTTCAATCTCCTGCCCGCGGACAAGCGCGACCGTCCCGCGGTGTCGCGTTCCACGCTCGCCGTCCGCTTCCTCGCGGTGGCGGCGGCGCTGCTCGCGCTGGCGGCCCTGGTGGTTCCCCTGTGGCTCAAGCGCGATGCGGCGATCGCCCTCTATCCGCGCCTGGAGAGCGCCCGCGCGGGCGCGGAGGTGGCGGAGCGGCTGGCCCGCGAGATCGAGCGGCGCCACGGGCTCTCCGCCGACAGCTGGATGGAGCTGAACCAGCAGCTGCTCGTGGGGCTGCGCTCCCAGTCGGCCTCGAGCTGGATGATCCAGGTGCTGGTGGTGCTGGCGGTGGCGCTGGGCATCGCCAGCGTGCTCGGCGTCTCGGTGATCCAGAAGTCGCGCGAGATCGGGATCCTCAAGGCCACCGGCACCACCACCCGCACCGTGCAGCGCATCTTCCTCCTCGAGGGGGCCATCGTGGGGGCGGCCGGCTCGGTGCTGGGGGCGGTCATCGGCTCGGCGATGGGGATCGCCTTCGCGAACCTGGCCAAGGGGCCGGGCGGGGCGCCCCTCTTCCCGGTGGACCTCACGCCGGGGCTCTACCTGGGCGCCTCCGCGGTGGCCATCGTCAC
>PQAI01000175.1 GCA_003105245.1 Betaproteobacteria bacterium
TCTCCGACGTGCGCAACACGAAGCACAACCTCTCGGTCACTGGCGCGGGGCCCGTGAAGAGCTCGACGGAGAGCCAGGTGTGCGTCTTCTGCCATACCCCGCACGGCGCCACTCCAGGCGTCTCGCCGTTGTGGAACCGCTCGCTCGGCACCACCACGTACACGCCCTACACCTCGTCGTCGCTGGACGCGCAGGTGATCCAGGGCGGGCTCGACCAGCCGGGCGGCAGCTCGAAGCTCTGCCTTTCCTGCCACGACGGCACGGTCGCGATCGGCAACGTGAACGTCCTGAACGGCGTGGGCTCGGCCACCACCCAGGGCACGGTGTCGATCCCGATGACGGGCACCGGCGCCGGCGGTGCCATGCCCGCGGGCAGCGGCACCGCCACCGGCTTCACCCGCAGCCTCGGCGTKGACCTCACGAACGACCACCCGATCTCCGTCTCCTACACCAACGCGCTCGCGCTGCGCGACGGCGAGCTGCGCGTGGTGGACGCGAACCAGCAGCATCCCGCGGGCTCGGGCGCCCTCCTGGGCGTTCGGGGGCCGGGCTATCGCCCGCAGCTGCCCCTGGAGCCCACGGGTCCCGGCGGCATCGGCCAGGTCCAGTGCGCGACCTGTCACGACCCGCACAGGCGGGAGACCGATGCGACCAAGGGAAACCAGAAGTTCCTGCGCCAGAACCGCTTCCAGGAGGCGGCGCCGGCGGCCGCGCACGATCCGGCGAGCGACATCATATGCATCACCTGCCACGACAAGAACGTGGCCGGCGGCGTGTGGGCCTATTCGGCGCACGCCAATCCCCTCGTGGCCACGCAGGCCTACACCGCGACGGCCGCCGCGCAGCGCGAGTTTCCCGCCGGGCTGCCGGTCTGGCGCGCGGCCTGCCTCAACTGCCACGACACCCACACCGTGCCCGGCGCGCGCCGCCTGGCCCGCGAGGCGACCGACAGCGTCTCCGTGCCCAAGTCCGGCGGGGCCTCCGCGATCGAGGAGAACTGCTACCAGTGCCACACGACGGCGGTCCAGAGCGCGATCGCGCCCTCGACCACCGTGCCCGACGTGCGCACCGACTTCCAGCTCGCGCGCCGCATGCCCATCCGCTCGGCCGACCAGGCGGCCGGTGCCGAGATGCACGACATCTCCGCCAGCTTCGTCGATGCCGGTTTCGTCGACTGCTCGGGGCCCGCGAGCGCCTGCGGCAAGGACTTCCTCGAGCCGCGCCAGAAGCTGGGCGCCGGCCTCGCCTCCAACCGCCACGCCGAGTGCACCGACTGCCACAACCCGCACCGCGTGGTGAAGTTCCGCTCCTTCCTGGGCAACCCGCCGGGCGCGATCGCCGGCACGCCCGACGTCTCCGGCACCCACGACCGCTCGCCGGGCGCGACCGTGAGCAACATCGCTTCCGGGGTGCTTCGCGGCGCCTGGGGCGTGGAGCCGAGCTACGGGTCCGCGAGCTTCTCCAGCATGCCGACCGGCTACCAGGTCAAGCGCGGCGACCCGGGCGCGAGCGTGGACTCGAGCGCCTCCGCGCCCCACGTGACGCGCGAGTACCAGATCTGCCTCAAGTGCCACTCGGACTACGGCTACTCGGACAACAACGTCTACCCCACGGGGACGCGGCCGAACCTCGGCTATCCCGGCGGCACGCCGGCCGGGACCAACGGCCTGCAGCAGTACACGAACCAGGCGAAGGAGTTCCAGGCCCCCGTCACGCACCAGGGGCAGGTGGCGACGACCGACTCCGGCGCCGTGGCCACCGTGCTCGCGGGCTCGGTGAACCACCGCTCCTGGCACCCGGTGATCGCGCAGACGGGACGCCTGGCCACGATCCGCGGCAACGGCAACAACATCTCGGCGCGCTGGGTCGCGCCCTTCGGCAACGCGGTGGGCACGCAGACGATCTACTGCAGCGACTGCCACGGATCGACCACCGCCGCAGGCACCATCCAGCCCGCGGGCGGGGAGAACGGCGGCCCCTGGGGACCGCACGGCTCGTCGGACAACTTCATCCTCAAGGGGCCGTGGAACGCGGCCACGGGAAGCGGCCAGACCGACGGCCTTTGCTTCAAGTGCCACGACTACGGCGCCTACGCCAACGACAGCGGCGCGCGCACGGGCTTCTTCAACGACCCGAGCGACAAGGGACGGGGCGATCTTCACGCCTACCACCGCAACAAGATCGGACGCATGCGCTGCAGCTGGTGCCACGTGGCGGTGCCGCACGGCTGGAAGAACAAGGCCTTCCTCGTGAACCTGAACGACGTCGGCCCGGAGGCGGGCCTCGCCGCGGGAACGCAGGTGAGGAACAACACCACCGCGACCTACAGCAGCGGGCCCTATTACCTGAACTCGGTGCTCAAGGTCCGCCGCTTCGCGCCGAGCGGGCTGTGGCGCGAGGCCGACTGCGGCTCTCGCGGCGGGCCCGGCAACGGGCAGTCGGGACGCAGCTGGATGCGCGACTCCAGCGAGAACTGCGCCAACGCGCCATGAACGCCACCGCGCTCCCTGCCTCCCCCGGCCGGCCCCGCCGCCTGTTGCAGGCGCTCGCCTCCACCCGCGTGACGCTCCTGGCGCTCGCGGCCATCGCGGCCGGCGTGGTGGCGCACTCCCGGGTCGAGGGCGGCCTGGCCTGGCTCCTGGCGTCGCTATTCGGCCTCGGGGCGGCGAACCTCGCGGCCGCGCTCGTGGCCCAGCCGCGGCTGCGCGCCGACCTGCCGCTCTTCGTATTCCACCTGGCGCTGCTCGCGATCCTCGCGCTCGCCGCCGCGGGGCGCCTGACCGCGCTCGATGGCACGCTCGAGCTGGCCCAGGGAGAGGTGTTCGAGGGCCAGCTCGTCACGAGCGTGGCYGGGCCGCTGCATCCCGAGGGMCTCGCCCGCCTGCGCTTCGTGAACGACGGCTTCGAGATCGAGTACGCGGAGGGCTGGAAGCGCGGCCGCACSCGCAACTCSATCCGCGTCTTCGGGGCCGGCGGCGAGGTGAGCGCGCGCACGATCGGCGACATCGACGCCCTGGTGATCGACGGCTTCCGCTTCTACACGACCTCCAACAAGGGCTTCGCGCCCGTCTTCCGCTGGGTTCCGCGCGGCGGCCAGTCGATGCAGCGCGGCGCGGTTCACCTGCCCGCCTATCCCGCGCACGAGCACGCGCAGGCGCAGACCTGGCGCATCCCGGGCACGGCGCTCGATGCCTGGGTGATGCTCGATCTCGAGCGTCCGGCCATCGACCCGAGCCGACCCTCGCGTTTCCGCGTTCCCGAGGCCCACCGGCTGGTGATCGTGGTCGACGGCGTCCGGCGCGAGCTCGCCGCGGGCGAGGCGCTGCGGCTCGCCGAGGGCGTGCTGGTCTACGAGGGACTCACGGCCTGGATGGG
Source organism: Betaproteobacteria bacterium (assembly GCA_003105245.1). GTDB lineage: Bacteria > Pseudomonadota > Gammaproteobacteria > Burkholderiales > Usitatibacteraceae > FEB-7. Next base: position 3,376 of record PQAI01000175.1, read on the forward strand.
CTACCGGGTCTTCTACGACCCGACGCTGCCGTGGCTCGCCGCCGCGGCGCTCGTCGCCGTCGGGGCGATGGCGGTTTTCTTCTGGCGCCGGTTCGGCCGCGCGGCCGGCGGGAGGCGCTGATGGAGTCGACATGGCTCGGCATCGCCGTCGCGGCCTATGGACTGGCTGCGGCCGCGGCGCTGGCTGGCGGGGCGCTGCGCCGGCGGGCGGACCTCGCGGTCGCGATCCTGCTGGGCGCGGGCGTGGCGGCGCACACCGCGAGCCTCGCGGCGCGCTGGGTGCGGGTCGGCCACGGCCCCTTCATCGCGATGTTCGAGGTCCTCTCCAGCAACGTGTGGAGCCTGTCGCTGCTCTTTCTCGCCGCCTTCCTCAAGGTGAAGGCGGTGCGGCCCGCGGCGGCGGTCGCGCTGCCCGTCGTCTTCATCCTCATGGCCTGGATGCTGTTCACGCACCCGGACGACGGCCACCTGCCGGCGACCTACCGCACGCTGTGGCTCTACGCCCACGTGGCGTTCGGCAAGGTCTTCCTGGGCGCGTTGCTGGTCGCGACCGCCGTCTCCGGCCTCATGCTCCTGCCGGGCCGGGACGGGGAGGATGGCCGCGAGCCGCTGGTGCTGCGCTTCCTGGCCCTCGCGTTCGTCTTCGAGTCGCTGATGCTCGTGACGGGCGCGGTCTGGGCCCAGGACGCCTGGGGGCGCTACTGGGCGTGGGATCCCCTGGAGACCTGGTCGTTCCTCACCTGGATCGGCATCGCGCTGCTTCTGCATGCGCGCGTGACGCTGCGCGTGCCCCCGCGCGCCACCGCCGCGATGGTGGTTACCGTCTTCGCGCTCGCCTTCCTCACATTCTTCGGCGTGCCCTTCATCTCCACCGCCCTGCACAAGGGGGCCGTGTGAGCGGGTTCCGGCGCGACGTCCGCCTGCTCGGGGCCGCGATCACCGCGGGCGCGGTGGCACTGGCCGGCACGGGGCTCGCGCTCGTCCCCGGCGATTCCCCCGCGCCGGCGGCCGCGCCGACGGCGCGCGAGGCCGAGATCCAGCGGGTCTTCGGACAGGGCGTGGTGATGCTGCATGCGCGGAAGTACGAGCACGCGCTCACCGCCTTCCACCGCGTCCTCGAGCTCGCCCCGGAGATGCCGGAGGCGCACGCGAACATGGGATACGCGCTGGTGGGCCTCGCGCGGCATCGCGAGGCGAGGGCGTTCTTCGAAGGCGCGATCGACCTGCGCCCGCGGCAGGTCAACGCGTACTACGGGCTGGCGCTGGCCGCCGAGGGGCTGGGCGACCTCGAGACCGCCCGCGGCGCGATGCGCGCCTACGTCCACCTCGCCCCGGAAGGCGACCCGCACCGCCGCCGCGCGCAGGCGGCGCTGTGGGAGTGGTCCGGGGCCCGCGGTGGCACAGCGATTGCTGGTCCTGCGCAGGCTCCCCGCAGGACCGGACCGTGACCGCCGAACTCGGACAATTYGCCCTCTTCCTCGCGTTCGCCGCGAGCCTCGCGCAGTCSGCGCTGCTGCTCGCCGCGACGCGCCCGGACGGGGAGGCGTGGAATGCCGCCGGCCGGCACGCCGCCGTGGCGGCCTCGCTGCTGGTCGTCTTCTCCGGYGCGATGTTCGTCGCCGCCTTCGTGTCCCACGACGCCTCGCTGCGTGCGGTGGCCGCGTACTCGCACGCTTCGCTGCCGCTCGCCTACCGCGCGGCAGCCGCATGGAGCTCGCCTCCGGGGGCGATGCTCCTGGGGTCCGTGGCGCTCGCGGGCTGGACGCTGGCGTGGCGGGCATCGTCTCCGGCCGAGCCGCCCCGCCTCGTCGGCGATGCGCTGGGACTGCTGGGCGTCGTGCAATCGGCGCTTCTCGCCGCCGTCATCCTCGCCGCCGCTCCCTTCGCCGGGCGCGCCGCGATACTCGCTCCCGGGCCGGGGCTGGAGCCGCAGCTGCAGGATCCCGCGCTGCTCGCCCACCTGCCATTGCTCGCGCTGGGAGCCGCCGGCCTCGCCGTCGCGTTCGCCGTGGCGGCCGCCGTGCTGCTTGCCCGGGACGCGGAACCGGCCTGGGCGCGCGCGTCGCGCCCGTGGGTGCTGGCCGCGTGGGTTTTCCTGTCCGCGGGAATCGGCGTGGGAAGCCACTGGGCCGACCGCGAGGCGGGTTGGGGCGGCTGGTTGCCCTGGGAGCGGCTGCCGGCCACCCAGCTCGTCGCCTGGCTGGCGGCCACCACGCTGCTGCACCTCCTGCCGGCCGCGGAGCGCGGCGGACCGCTGCTGCGCTGGACCGCCCGTCTCGCGCTGCTGCCCTTTCCCCTCGTCCTCCTCGGCGCGTGGCTGCTCCGCGCGAGTCCGGTCCCCGCCGCGTTTCCCTACGCCAACGACCCAGGGCTGGCGGGCCCCCACCTCGCGCTCTTCGCCGTCGCCGCCGGCGGCGCGCTAGCGCTGGCGGCGCGCCGCGCGCCCGTCCCGTCGGGCGCGTCCGGGTTCGAGATGATCTCTCGCGAGGCCGCGCTCGCCGCGAACGCGCTGGTGCTGCTGAGCGCGCTGGCGGCCGTGCTCCTCGGCCTGTTGCAGCCTTTCGTGGCGCAGGGGGCCGGGCCCGCCAACGGCGTGGGGCCGTCGTACTACGACGCCGTATTCGTCACGCTGGTGATCCCGGGGCTCGCGCTCATGGGTCCCGCGCCCGGCCTGCGCTGGGGCAGCGAATCGGCCGGGCAGGCCGCGCGCGAGTCCTGGCGCCCGGCCGTTGCCGGGCTGGCGGCGGTGACAGTCGCCGCCCTCCTGCTGGAGCGCCTGACCGCCCTCATGGTGACGGGGCTCTTCCTTTCGGCGTGGATCGCGTGGCACGCGCTCTCGGGGCTGGTCCGGAGCCTGCGCGGCGCGCGCGACGCGGGGTCGACGGCCGGTCACGTCGCGCACCTGGGCGTGGCGCTGCTCGTCGCGGGAGCCACCCTCTCCGGCGGACTGGAGCAGGCGGCCGAAGTGGCCGTGGCGCCGGGCGCCACCGAGTCGGCCGGGCTCCTTCGCCTGCGTGCCGGGAGCGCGCGCGAGACCGAAGGCGCGAATTATCGCGCCGTTCGCCTGCGGGTCTTCCTGCGCGAGGACGCGCGCGAGATCGCGCTGGAGCCGGAAGCGCGCATCTACCACGCAGGCGGCCTGCCGACGGCCGAGCCCGCCATCCACCGCAACCTTGCGCGAGAGGTGCACGTGGCGATCGCGGGCACCGCAGGCGCCGGTGCCTGGGTGCTGCGCGTGCGCGTGCGGCCGTTCATGAGCCTCGTCTGGGGCGGCATGTTGCTCATCGTGGCGGGCGGGCTGCTTGCCGTCGCGCGCCGGATCGCGCTCGCTCGCTCGGAGTCCCGGCCGTCGCCGGTGCGCGCGCCGCCGGCGCTCGCCCTGGGAGGCACGCCTTGACGGAGTTCGCCGTGCTCGCGGCACTGCTCGCGACCGCCGTCGCGGCGGCCATCTCTTGGCCGTTCTGGCGCCGGCGCCGCGCGGGCTCCGCGGGTCGGGGCGAATTGCCGACATGGGCCTGGATCGCCCTCGCCGGCGCGCCGGCCGCGGGGGCGTTGGGCTACGTGATTGCCGTGGCTCCCGGTCAGGCGAGCGTCGCGCCTCCTGCGACGGCCTCCGAGGCTCCGCACGGGCTCGAGAACCGCAAGGTGGCCGCCACGGCGGAACGCCTCGCCTCGCGACTTCGCGCCAACCCCGAGGATGGCCAGGGCTGGGCGACGCTGGGCCGCTCCCTGGCGGCGCTCGGCCGCTTTCCCGAGGCGGCGCAGGCGCTGGAGGAGGCCTCCCGGCGATTGCCGGCGAACGCCGCCGTACTGGCCGATCGCGCCGACGTGCTGGCGATGGCGCAGGGAAGGCGATTCGCCGGAGAACCGGACCGCCTCATCCAGGAGGCATTGGAGGCCGATCCGCGCCACCTCAAGGCGCTCGCCCTCGCAGGGTCCTCCGCCTTCGATCGCGGCGACTACGCTGTCGCGGCGAAGTACTGGCGCCGGCTGCTCGCGGTGGCGCCCCCCGGTGGCGCGATGGCGCGCGAAGTGGAGGCGAGGTCGCGCGAGGCCGAGCGGCGGGCCGGAGCCGCAGGCTCCGCGGCGATCACGGGCACCGTCGCCTTCGCGCCCGGTGAGGCGCGTGCGACGGGACCCGGCGACGTCGTCTTCGTGGTGGCGAGGCCGCGAGACGGCCACGGACGCCCCATCGCGGTCGCGCGGATTCCGGGAGCGCCGATGCCGGCGCCCTTTCGCCTGGGCGACGGCGACTCCCTGGTGGCGGGCACGCCGCTGTCCGGTTTCTCGGAGGTGCTGCTCGAGGCGAGGCTCGCCCGGGGCGGATCCGCGGACCCGCAGCCGGGCGACCCGCGCTCGACGCCCCGTGCCGCGCGCCCGGGAGAGCGATCCGTCTCCCTCGAGCTGCGGGCGCCGCCGGATTGAGGATTCGTCAATTTCCGGGCGGGGGATTGGTTTAGACTCGGCCCCTATCGCTCGGGCGCGGAGGTCAGGGGACATGGGGTGGCGAAGCATTGCGTGGGCCGCGGGGATCGCCCTGGCGGCCGCGTCGGCGGCGGCGCAGGAGACGCCCGAGACAAGGCGCCTCGCGGAGGAAACGCGCAAGGCCGCCAACGAGCTCGTGGCCCAGATCCGCGGCGCCCTCACCAAGGAGCTGGAGTACAGCGGCCCGATGCGCGCCATCGTCGTCTGCAAGTACACCGTCCCCGAGCTGTCGTCCGCGCTCTCGCGCAAGACGGGCTGGCGGGTGACGCGGGTTTCGCTCAGGCCGCGAAACCCCGCGCTCGGCAGTCCCGACGCTTGGGAGCAGCGCGTCCTGCTCGACTTCGAGAAGCGGGCCGAGCGCGGCGAAAAGGCGGATGCGATGGACTACGGCGAAGTGGTGAGCGAGCCCGCCGGCCGCTTCTACCGCTACATGAAGGCGCTGCCCATGKCCCCCGTCTGCATGTCGTGCCACGGACCGGAGGCGGGAATGACCTCCGCCGTGAAGTCGCTCCTCGAGACCGAGTATCCGCACGACCAAGCGACGGGATTCGCCGTGGGCCAGGTCCGCGGCGCGGTCACCGTCAAGCGGCCCCTGTGAAGCCGGCCGCCGCCATCCTCCCGGTCCTGGTGGCGGGAACGATCGCGACGGGCTGCGCGCCGGAGCTCCCCGGCGCCGTCGCCGAATCGTCCATCGACATGGCGAGCTGGGAATCCGCCTCGCTCGCGGACGGGCGGACGCTTCGCCTGGCGCCGGGCGAGGGCGCGGTCGTGATCAACGTCTGGGCGACGTGGTGCGAGCCCTGCCGCCGCGAGATGGCGAGCCTGGAGGCCGCGCACCGGCTCCTCGCCTCGCGCGGCATCCGCGTGGTCGGCGTGAGCGTCGACCGCGACGTGCTCCTCGCGCGCGAGTTCGCGCGCCGCCAGGGGCTCACCTTCGCCAACTTCTCCGATCCGGAACAGGCGCTGGTCCGCGACCGGCTCGGGGTGAGGCGCCTGCCCACGACGCTCGGCGTGGCGGCCGACGGGCGCGTGCGCTGGCGCGACGAGTCGCCGCGCGACTGGTCCGACCCGGAGCGCCTGGCCTGGGTCGAGCGCACGCTCGCGGGGGGGGCGCGCTGATGGCGGCGCGTTCCGGGAGCGAAGGCATCCCGGTCGTCGCGGTGCCGGCCGCGGGGCCCGAGCACGCGCTTCCGCCCGGGCTGTCGCTTCGCGCCAAGGCGATCGTGATGTTCATCGCGCTCGGCGCGTTCATCCTCGCCATCTTCGTCGCGGTGGGCCAGCAGCGGCTGCAGCTCATCTCGCTCGCCGACGAGCTGGAGCACATGCACGTGGTGGAGTCCGCGCTCGGGCGGGTGAACGCCGCGGCCGCCTCCGCCGTCCTCAAGATCAACGACGACACGGCCTTCATGAGCCCGCGCGAGGTGGCCAACCTGGTGGCCATCGAGGTCGAAGGCATGGGTCCCGGGCTTCGCGCCCTGTACGAGGTCTTCCCCGGCGGCGAGGCCCAGGCGCGGCGCCTCGAGGAGCGGCTGCAGCTCACCCGCGCCACCTCGTCCCGCGCCGACATGCTCGACCTTCGCGCGGAGGTGAACGCGCTGGTGGCGAGGCTGGGGCAGGTGGCCCTGGAGGTGCGCGCGCGCAAGGACCGCCTCTGGGAGGGCTACCGCGCGAAGTACGACGAGATCACCCTCACGCTCTTCGCGATGGCGTTCACGGGCTTCGTCACCTTCGGCGCCATCGTGATGTTCTTCTTCACTCGCCTGGCGCGCGACATCCGCCGCCTGGCCGACCGCGCCATCGAGGTGGTGCGCGGCGACCGCGGCGAGCCCGTATCCGTGACGCGCGGGGACGAAGTGGGCCGCCTCATGGATTCCGTGAACCGAATGCAGGAGATCCTGCGCCGGCGCGAGCAGGAGCTCGAGGTCACGCGCCAGCAGCGCTTCCACCAGGAGAAGATGGCGGCGGTGGGCTCGCTCGCGGCGGCGGTCGCGCACGAGATCAACAACCCGATCGCCGCCATCCAGGGCGTGGCGGAGTCCATCCTGGGCGCCTGCGAGAACGAGTCCTGCGGCAACCTCGGCAAGCGCTGCCACCCCGACATGATCCTGCAGCACACGAGGCGCATCTCGCAGATCACGCGCCAGCTCGGCGACCTCACGGCGCGCCGCTCCGACGCGCCCGAGTGGGTGGACGTGAACAACCTGCTGCGCTCGACCGTGAACTTCCTGAGCTTCGACCGCCGGCTTCGCCACGCGCGGATCGACCTGCAGCTCGAGCCTTCCGTGCCTGCCGCGTGGGTGGTGCCGGACCACGTGACCCAGATCGCGATGAACCTGCTGCTCAACGCGGCCGACGCGCTCGCCGAGCTGCCGGCCGGGGGGGGCACGGTGTCCATCGACACGGGAAGCGACGGCGAGTTCGTGCGCTTCTCGGTGGCCGACAACGGCTGCGGCATGACTCCCGAGGTGCTCGAGCGCGCCTTCGACGAGGCGTTCACCACCAAGCCGGCCGGCCGCGGCAGCGGCATCGGCCTCTTCATGTGCAAGGTCCTGATCGAGCGGGGAGGCGGGCGCATCGCCATCGACTCGCAGCCGGACCGGGGCACCCGCGTCGACGTCGACCTGCCGATCCAGCCCCCCGGAGCCCGCCCATGACCCTGCGCCCCCTGAATGTCCTCGTGATCGACGACGAGGCGGCGGTGCGCCAGATCGTCTGCGAGATGGTGCGCTCGGCGGGCTACCCCTGCGACACCGCCGCGGGCGCGGCCGAGGGCGCCTCGAAGCTCGTGCGCGGCGGCATCGACGTGGCGCTCTGCGACATCCGCATGCCCGACGGCGACGGGCTCACGCTGCTGCGCAACTGCCGCGAGTCGGGCATAGACACCGTCTTCGTGATGGTGACCGCGTTCGGCTCGATGGAGATGGCCGTCGAGGCGCTGCGTGCCGGCGCCCACGACTTCGTCTCCAAGCCCGTGAACCGCGAGGAACTCGCGCATCGCCTGTCCCAGATCGAGGCCCTTCGCGGCCTGCGCGAGGAGAACCGGGTGCTGCGCAAGAGCGTGGGCGGCGCCGGCGCCAACCGCTTCAATTTCTCCTCGCCGGCCATGCTCGAGGTCGGGCGCCTGGCCGGAAAGGTGGCCCCCACCGACAGCACCGTGCTGGTGACCGGGGAAAGCGGCACCGGCAAGGGAGTCCTCGCGCGCTCGATCCACGAGCGCTCGCAGCGGGCCGAAGGGCCCTTCATCGCCGTCAACTGCGGTGCCATTCCCGACACGCTCCTCGAGAGCGAGTTCTTCGGCCACACCAAGGGCGCCTTCACGGGCGCCGAGCGCATGCGCAAGGGGCTCTTCCTCGAGGCCGATGGCGGCACCCTCTTCCTCGACGAGATCGGGGAGCTGCCGCTGCAGATGCAGTCGAAGCTCCTGCACGCCATCGACGAGAAGAGCGTGCGCCAGGTGGGCTCGGAATCGGCGCGCAGGGTCGACGTGCGAATCGTGGCGGCGACCAACCGCGACCTGCAGGCGATGGTGCGGGACGGGCGCTTCCGCGAGGACCTGTACTTCCGGCTGAGCATGTTCCGCATCCACGTGCCGCCGCTGCGCGAGCGGCCGCAGGACCTTCGCGACCTGATCCGCCACTTCCTCGGCGCGAGCACCGCGGGCGGTCGGCGCCTGACCGGCCTCGACCCGGCGGCCGAGGAGCTCCTGCTCGCCTACGCCTGGCCGGGCAACGTCCGCGAGCTCGAGAACGTCATCAACCGGGCGAGCATCCTGGCCGACGGCGAGCGCATCACCCTGGGCGACATCCCCGCCGAACTCTCCGCGCGCGCCGTCTCCGGTGGCACAGCGGTTGCTTCCGGTCCGGTGGGGGACCTGCGCGGCGAGCTCCGGCGGTACGAGGCGGAGATCGTCTTCCGGACCCTCGCGGGAGTCTCGGGAGACCGGCGCCAGGCCGCCCAGCAGCTGGGAATCGGGCTGTCGAGCCTCTACCGCAAGCTCGAGGAATTCGAACGCGAAGGGCTGGGGCGGGAAACCGACGCCCGGCCGAAATTCAACCCCTGAGGCGCTCCCGGCGGCAAGGCTCGCGCGGAAGCGCGAAGCCGATGACAGCACGCCACCGCCTGACCACGCTTCTGCGCGCCGCCGTCCTCGCCGCCGCGATCCCGGCCCTCGCGGGGCCGGCCGAGGACTACGCCGCCGGCGACGCGGCCTACCGGCGCGGCGACGTCCGCGCCGCGATGGGCAGCCTGCGCAGGGCGGCCGATGCCGGTCATGCCCGCGCGCAGACCCTCCTGGGCACGATCCTCGACGCGGCCGAGCAGGATGACGAGGCGGCGCGCTACCTCGGCATGGCCGCGGCGCAGGGCGACCTCGAGGCGACCTACCTGCTCGCGGGGCTGTACTCCGCGGGCGAGGGCGTGCCGCTCGATCCCGCGAAGGCCCGCGACCTCTTCGAGCAGGCCGCCGCGAAGGGCCATCGGGAGTCGATCGTCGCGCTCGCGAAGGCCTACCTCGGTGGCGGCCTCGGCCTGGACGAAGCCGCGCGGTCCTCGCCCGCTGCGCTCGAGGCGATCCGGCGCGCCGCCGATCTCGGCCACCTGCCCTCGCTCGACCGCCTCGCCGCGGCCTACCGCAAGGGCGAGCTGGGCCTCGCGCCCGACACGAAGCTCGCCGAGCAGGCGGAGGCGCGTGCGCGCGCCCTGCGCGGCGAGTCCAGGAGGACGCCCGCGCGACGCGGCGCCCCCGCGCCGCGCACCGCGTCGGGAGGCTGACGCATGCGCGCCTTCCTCCTGCTCTCCTTCCTGGCCGCGGCCCTTCCCTGTGCCGCCGCGGACCTCGCCCGCGGCAGCCAGACCTATGCGCTGCACTGCGCCGTCTGCCACGGCCCCGCGGGCCAGGGCGGCGTGCCGGGCGCGCCCAAGTTCAATCGCGGCGAGCGGCTCATGCAATCGGACCTCGCGCTGCTCGAGTCCGTGCGGCGCGGCAGGAACATCATGCCCGCGTTCGCCGGCGTGCTGCGCGACCGCGAGATCCTGGACGTCATCGCCTACCTGAGGACCCTGCAACGATGAACCCCTTCACCCCACGGCTCGCCCTGGCGCTCGCCGCCGTCACCGTCGCCTTCGCCGCGGCGGCGCAAACCGCCGCCAAGCCTCCCCCGCCGGCCGCCACCGGGACCGCCGGCGCGCCGCGGGACGGCGGCAGCGAGTTCACCCAGTTCCGCGTCGGCAACAAGAACGTGAAGTCGCTCTACGCGGAGGGCGACGTGCTGTGGGTGGGCACCTCCGGCGGCGCGATCCGCTACGACACGAGGAAGGACGACTTCAAGCTCTACGACGCGAAGTCGGGCCTGCTCTCCAATGGCATCTTCCACGTGAGCCGGATCAAGGGTCGCATGGCCTTCGGCACCTACGGGGGCGGGCTGTCGTTCCTCGACGAGAAGACCGGCAAGTGGGAGAACTTCAACGTCCCCGAGGGACTGGGCGACGCCTTCGTCTACGACGTCCTGCAGGCCTCCAACGGCGACCTGTGGATCGCCACCTGGTCGGGCGTGAACCGGGTTCGCGGCGGCCAGCTGCGCGACAAGTCGAAGTGGAGCCTGCACACCGTCGAGAACACGAAGGGCGGCCTCATCAACGACTGGGTGTACGCCCTCGCCGAGGGCAAGGACGGCATCATCTGGATGGCCACCGAGGGCGGGCTCGTGCGCTTCAAGGACGGGCAGTGGGAGAACTGGAACCACGCCCGCGGCCTGGGCGCGCCCTTCGAGAAGGTGAAGGACGACATCGCCTTCAAGAGCGACCCGTCGAAGGTCTCCCAGCACCACGCGAAGCAGAAGGCGGAGATGGGCCTCGAGGGCGTGAACGTCGCCTACAACCCGAACTACATCGTGGCCCTGGCCGTCGACCGGGACGGCGTCGTGTGGGCCGGCACCTGGGGCGCCGGGCTGTCGCGCTACGACGGCAAGTCCTGGAAGACGTGGACCACGGCCGAGGGTCTGCCGGGCAACCACGTGTCGATGCTGCACGTGGACAAGTCGGGCGCCCTCTGGGTGGGGACCAACAACGGCCTGGCGCAAATGCAGGCCGGCAAGTTCCCGGTGCTCACGGTCAAGGACGGGCTCTTCGCCAACACCGTCTTCTCGATGGTCTCGACGCCCTCCGACGGCATCTGGGTGGGGAGCTTCGGGGGCGTGGCCCACGTTCGCCGGCCCCGGCCCCACTGAGGGGCGCGCTCCCGATTTCGGGAATCGGGGCAGCCGCCTTCGCGAAGGCGGGAATCCGTCGGTCCGTCAGGGTCGGCGCGGGGACCACAAGGGCGCGACCACTCGCTCCATGCCTGCGCCCCCGTGCCAGAAGCCGTTGGTCGTCCGGCGGCCGAGCGCGAGCTCGGCCGCATCCTGCGCCGCGCCTGCCTCCATCCTTCCCKCCAGCGCYTCGCGGACGAGGCGGACGACCTCGCCCGTGCCGCGGGCCGCCGGCTGCAGGCGAAGGACCGTCGCACCGGCCGAGACGAGGCGGGCGAGCTCGGACAGCAGGCTCACCGGCCTCGCCGAGAGCGTCTGCTTTCCGTCCTGGACGAAGAGCTCCTCGCCCTCGAGCGACTCCAGCGCCTCTCCCGCGGGTGCGTCGAGGCAGGCCTGGCCGCAGTCCTTGCGAGTGCGCCCGCGGCGCGCGGCGGTGAAGCAKCGCGGCGAGTAGGCGAGCGGGATCGCGCCGAGGACGAAGGCCTCGGTCTCCAGGCAGGAAGGAAGTCCCGCGGCCAGCTCCGCGAGCGTGGGCTCGTCGATCTCGTAGGGCGCCACCCAGCGGTAGGCGCCCCAGCGGATGAGGGTGCGCAGCGTCGCGGCGTTGTACACGTGCAGGTGCGGCCCGGCGACGATCGGCGCCTTGCCGCGAAGGCGCGGGAAAAGCCCGACGTCGTTCACCTCGACGGCGAAGCGGCCCTCGTCGGCGAGGCTCGCGTAGAGGTGCAGCTCGCCCGGGGTCTCGAGGCCAGGCGGGGAGGCGAAGACGACCTCGCGTCCGGAGCCCTCGAGGCGGCGCGCCAGGTCGAGCCACTCGCGGGGCGCAAGCGCGCTTCGCTTCGCGCACACCGATTCGCCGAGGCAGACGATGTCCACGGGCCAGGTGGCGGCTTCCTCGTAGAAGGCCTGCACGCGCGCGCGGCCCCAAGGGTAGGGGATCGGCGCGATGGCGATGCGGCGGGATTCGGCGCTCATCGGTGCTCCGTCGTGGAGGCCGAGCAGGGCAGGAGCTCCCCGCCGTGGGCCAGGGCGTGCCGCCACTCGTCGCGCACTGCGAAGCGTGCGGGGTCCTCGATGCAGGCGTCGAGGGCTTCGCGCCAGGCGCGCAGCAGCGCCCGATGCCTCTCGGGCCCGCCGGCGGTGGGAACGACGCGAAACGCGATGGGTTTCGGTGATTCGAGGGTTGGCAGCGCCTCGAGCAGGTTCTCGGGGCGGTGGATGCCGAAGAGGTAAGCCGATCCGCGGCCGACACGGTAGCGCCCGCGGCAGGCGGCCGGCAGGCTCGCGCTCACGTCGGCCGGGCGGGCGTCGATCAGCACGCCGTTGAGCCGCGAGATCACGGTGCGTCCGGAGCGGTGCTCGCGGATCACGCGCGCCGGCGAGCAGGCGCCGTCGCGACCGACCGAGGCGCCGGTGATCCACGAGGAAAGCGCGCACTGGCCCTCGAGCATGGCGCCGTAGCTGCCGTGGGCGAAGAGCTCCAGCTCCACGGGGCTGGCCGCGAGGAGGTGGCGCAGCCGCGGCGCCGGGAGCGACGTCGGGATCGCCACCCGGGTGGCGCCGAACTCGCCCGCGTAGAGCGCGACGGCCTCGCGGTTGGTGGTCGAGGCCTGGGGGGAGACGTGGAGCGCGAGCCCGGGGCATTCGTTGCGTATGAGGTCGAGGGTGCCGAGGTCGGAGGCGATGAGGGCGTCGGCCCCCGCTTCGGCGAGCAGTGCGGCCGCCCGCGCCACGCGCGGCAGCTCCGGCGTGCCGTAGCGGGCGGCGAAGGCGACGGCGATCCGGCGCCCGCCCCGGTGGGCGATCGCGATCGCCTCGCGGCACTCCCGCGTCCAGGCGTCGCTGTCGCGAAGCCGCCGGTCGAAGCAGAGGCTGCGCTGGGTGTAGTTGATCCAGTCGGCGCCGGCGGCCACGGCCTGGCGGACCTCGCCGAGGCTGGTGGCCGCCACCGCGAGCTGCAGGCGCGCGCCGGCGCCGTTCGTCGGGCGACGCCGCTGGAGGGTGGTGAGCATGCGCTGGGCGAGGGAGAGCATGCCCGCAATGGAGCGAAACCCGTGCCACCGCCGTTCCCGCGGACGGGAATCCGGTCAGGACTTGACGCGCATCAGCCGCTGCTTCTCGCGCTGCCAGTCGCGTTCCTTCTCCGCCTCGCGCTTGTCGTGCTGCTTCTTGCCCTTCGCGAGCCCGATCTCGGCCTTTATGCGCCCCTTGGCGTAGTGCAGGTTGAGCGGCACCAGGGTGTAGCCGCTGCGCTCGACCTTGCCGATGAGCTTGGCGAGCTCGGAGGCGTGCAGCAGGAGCTTCCTCGTGCGAGTGGGGTCGGGATGCACGTGCGTGGAGGCCGTCGGCAGCGCGCTCACGTGCATGCCGATGATGAAAGCCTCGGCGCCCTTCACGATCACGTACGCCTCCTTGATCTGCGCGCGGCCGGCGCGGATCGCCTTCACCTCCCAGCCCTCGAGCACGAGCCCGGCCTCGAAGCGCTCTTCGATGAAGTAGTCGTGGAAGGCCTTGCGGTTCTCGACGATGCTCATGGGGGGCGCGCGCGGAAAGGGTGGGGCGGAGGAGGGCTCGCGCGAGGTTCGCATTCTACCGGGGCCGGGCCTTAAAATGCCGCTCCGATGCCCACCATCACCCGCAAGGTCATCGTCGACCATCCCGCGCAGGCCATGTTCGACCTCGTCGACGGGGTCGAGGCCTACCCGCAGTTCCTGCCCTGGTGCGCCTCCGTGGAGGTCTTCGGCCGCACGCCCACCGAGACCCACGCGCGCATCGACATCGACTTCCACGGACTGAAGAGCCACGTGGCCACCCGCAACCGCAACCAGCCGCCGGAATGGATCCACCTGGAGCTCGCCGACGGGCCCTTCGAGCGGCTGGCGGGCCACTGGCACATCCGGCCCCTGGGCGCGCAGGGCTGCGCGATCGAGTTCTCCATCGACTACGCATTCTCCAGCCGCGCGATCGATGCGGTCATGGGGCCGGTCTTCGGGCAGATCATGGAGACGATCGTCGAGCGCTTCGTGGAGCGGGCCGCGACGCTTCCGGCTGCACCGCCTCCCGCCATCGCCGCGCCGGGGGGCTGATGCGCGTGCTCGTCGTCGTCGCGATCCCGGAGGGGCAGGACCTCGTGGAGGTCGAGCTGGAGGAGGGCGCCAGCCTCGCGCGGGCCCTCGAGGTCGCCAGGGTCGCCGAGCGCCATCCCGGCCTCGCGCTCGGCCGCGCGGGCGTCTGGGGGCGAGCGCGAGGCCCCGCGTTCGCGCTGCGCGAGGGCGACCGGGTGGAGGTCTACCGGCCCGTGCGGGCCGACGCCAAGGCGATGCGGCGCGCGCGCGCCGGGGTCAAGCCCGGGCCTCGATCTCGAAGCGCGCCCTGATCCAGTCGGCGCCCTTCTTCGCGATGCGGTTGAGCCGGACGCGGTAGGTGCTGCCGCCGGCGGCCAGGCGATAGGGCGTGGTGGCGGAGAAGTCCGCCGTGCGGACCACGATGGAGTCGAGCTTGCCGTTTCCGTCGAAGCCCGGGAGGTAGAGGGCTTCCACGGCGGGGCCGCCCTCCGCCGGGACGAGCTCGACGCGCAGCGGGTGGAAGGAGAGAACCTCCACGCCCGCGAGGATCTCGCCGCGGACCCGGTTGGCGAGCTTCCGCACGACGGCGGCGACGATCCAGCCGCCCGTGGCCTGGTTGCGGATGCCGATCACGCCGTTGAGCATGACGCCGTCGGCGGCGGCCTTGTCGACGAGCAGGCCGTAGCCCTTGGAGCTCAGGTCCTTCACGCGCCAGGTCTGCACGTCGGGGTCGATGGCGACCGCGGCGCCCGGCCCGGTGTCGACGGAGGTGAGGGAGAGGCCCGTGGGGCTGATCTCGACCATCTCGGTCATGGCGGGCGAGGGCGGGGCGGACGGCGCGGCGGGCGCGTGCTCCGGCCCGCGGCGGATCTTGGCGAGGACGGTCTCCAGGCCCACCACCACGTCGATCTCGCGGTCCTCGAAACGCGTGCGTTCCTCGAGGCGGTTCTCGGCGCCCGCGATCATCGACTGGTAGAGCTTCTCGACGATGGCGAGCAGCGCCACGTGCTCCTCGACCGGGAAGACGGCGCCCGCGCCGTGCCCCGCGTAGAGCCGGCCGTGGCGAAGCCCCGCCTGCACTTCCTCGAGCTGCGCCTTGAGGCCGTCGGCGCGCACGTAGCGCACCGTCTCGCCGTGGCTGTCCCGGCGCATGAGGTGCAGGCCCTTGTCGGAGGCGAGGTCGACGAAGAACAGGTGCGAGCGCGACGAGTAGTCGGTGTCCAGCGAGTAGTCGCCGCACCATGACGAGAACCAGCCGTCGGCGATCTCGACCTGCACGCGGGTGAGGTTCCCCGCGTTCACCAGGTCCAGGATGAGGGTGCGCAGGTAGAGCGACTGCACCGAGGGCTTGAAGCTGGGCTGCGCGCCGTGCAGGACGAAGGGCGCCTGCGAGTAGCCCTCGGACTCGGCCAGCGCGTAGAGCGCGTGCAACTGCTTCCAGGGGACGACGCGCCCCGGCTCGGCGAGGAAGCATCCCCACTTCACGAAGCAGTGGATGGCGTTGAGGGCGAGCCCCGTCACCCGGAAGCGCAGGTCCGCGTTCTCCGCGCCCGCCCATTCCTCGCGGTGGCGGAGAAAGCGCTGGAACCCGTTGGCCGCCTCGAGGCAGATGCGCTGAACAGTGAGCGCGAGGTCGCGGTCGGCCTCCGAGGGCGCGGCCGGCCCGCGCAGGAACTCCAGCTGGTCGTAGAGCAGCAGGGCCTGGAAGTGCTCCTCGACGCGAATGAGGCGCCTGAGCCGCTCGATGTCGTAGGGCGGCTCGTCGCGGCCGAGCCCGCGCACGGCCGCGAGGAAGAGGGCGCGGCCGCCGGCCTCGCGCACCGTCTTCACCGCGAGCACGCGGTCGATGTCGACGGGGTAGGCGGGGTTGGGGTCGTTGGGCACGGCCGGTCCTCAGGCGACGTTGAACATCTCGACGTTCTTGAGCGCGGGCATGGGATCGGCGACGAGGTCCGTGTCCTGCAGCTTCGCGTCGGCGAGGAGGCCCGCGCGCAGGCTCGCGGCCAGCGCGTCCGTGGTGAAGTCCATGGGGGCGTTGAGCCAGTTCTCCGCCAGCGGGTCGAAGGTGACGGGCATCGCGCGGCGCGCGGCGGCCGGGCCGATCGTCTCGAGGTGGTCCAGGGGCGCCTCGCGGTAGAGCGCGTTGGCCGGGTCGATCTCGCGGCCGATGAACTGGACCTTGCGCCAGTACTCGCTCGAACCGTGGTGCTCCCGGAAGCGTTGCGCGAGCTCGCCGAACTCGCCGGTGAGGCCCTCGAGGCGGAAGATCTCGAAGAGCGCGAGCCACGGCTTGAGGGAGGCGGGGTCCTCCTCCACCGAGAAATGCAGCAGCTCCACCGCGCGGGCGAGGGCGCCGTCCTCGTAGAAGAGGCGCGCGGCCTTCACCACCGAGTCGGGGTCGGCCGGCTGGATCGTCCCGCTCGCGATCTCGGGGAAGCGCTCCTCGATGTAGCGGCGGCGCAGCGCGGCCGGATCGGCGCCGCGCACGCTGGTGGCGAGCGACTCGTCGGAGGAGGCCACGACGCGATGCTCGCCCGGTTCGGCGGGCGGCGCCTCGCCGGCGCCCATCATGGCCTCGGCGTCGTCGAGGTCGGAATGGAGGCGCGGGGCGGGCGCGGCGGGCGGCGTAGCCGCTGCGGCGGGCTTCCTTCCCGCGAGAAGCTTCCACGCGATCGCCGCGATGCCGCCCAGCGCGAGGGCGAGCACGCCCCACAGCCATGCGGGCACGCCTTCGTCGGGCGCCTCCGGCGCGGGCTTCGGCTCGGCCACCGGCGCCTTCGGCGCTTCAGCGGTCTTCGCGGGCTCGACGGGTTTCGCGGGCTCGGGAACCTTCGCGGGCTCCTCGACCTTCGCTGGCTGTGAGGGCGCCTCGGACCTCGGGGGCTCCGCGGACTTCGGGGGTTCCGCGGCCTTCGGGGGTTCCACGACCTTCGGGGGTTCCGCGGCCTTCGGCGCTTCCGCGACCTTCGCGGGCTCCGCGGGCCGGGCAGGCAAGGGCGTGGGCAGCGTGGAGAGCTTGAGCTGGAGCTCGGCGACGCGGCCTTCCAGCTGCTTGAGGTTGTGCCGCATCGCCAGCAGCGCCGCCACCTGGTCGTCGGCGTCGAGGATCAGGAGGCGCTCGCGAAGCTGCGACCGCGTGCGGTCGTCGATGCCGCGGCTGCGGCTGAGGTCGACCGCCGGGGCCGAAAGCCGCAGGACGAATTCTCCCGGCTTCGCCGGCGCGGTCCCTTTCGTCGCGGGCGTTGCTTCCGGCTTCGGGGCCGGCGCCTCGGCCGTCGCGGGGGCCGGCTTCGCGGCCGCCTTGGGCGCCTTGGGTTCCACCGCCTTCGGTTCCCTCGCCTTCGAGGGCTCCACGGGCTTCCGGGGCTCGACGGTCTTCGGAGGTTGCGCGGCCTTCGGCGGCGCCTTTTCCCTTGCCTTGGCCTTCGCGGGCGCCGAGGCGGGAGGCGGTTGCGCCGTGCTCTCGGTGGCTGCCGGACGGGGAAGGGAGAGGCTGAGCGAGAACCGCCGCAGGTCGGGCAGCACGACGGGCGTGCCGGGCGGCAGCGGCTCGTCCGTGCCGAGCGACTGCACGGCAGGGTTCGCGGCGCGCAGGGCCTGCACGTAGGCCTCGCGCACGGCACGGCTCTTCGGATAGATGGCCGCCGCGATGGATGCGAGCGTGTCCCCGGCGACCGACTGCATCGCGGGCGGCGCCGGCTCGGGAGCGCGCGGATCGAGGAGGAGATCGAAGGTGCGAGAGGTGGCGTCCTTGCCACCGTCCTCGCAGGAGGCGTCGACGCGGAGGCGCGTGGCGGGCTCCTGCACCGGCGCGCGCGTGCGGACCCGCAGCCGCCAGCCGGCGCCGTCCGCTTCCACGGAAAAGATCGCGCGGGGGAGGGCGGGAAGCTCGCCGGCCGGCACCCGGCCCTGCCGGAAGCAGCGGGAGGTCGGCCTGGCGTCGGCCGCGGCCTCGATGGTCGCCGTGGCATCCAGCGGCTCGCCGAGGCCCGAGTGGACCTGGAGATCCCCCAGCCCGACGGCGGCGCACGGCAGCGCGCCGGCGGCGAGCAGGCAGGCCAGTGCGCGATAAGGGTCGGGGAGCGTGGGCGCCGTCATGGGATCGTCGGGCCTCGCCTCTCGCGGGCGGTTCCCGGTCGACCGGTCAGCTCGACTTGCAGGCCTCGGCCACGGCCTTCTGCGCCTTCGCGCGCTCGGCGGCGATCTGCTCGTCGTCGAGGATGACCTGGTCGCCCTTGTCGTCCACCGTGGACACGCGAACTCCCGACTCCACCGTCTTCAGGTAGGCGCGCGCCGCCTTGCAGTTCTGCTCGTCGACCTCGGCCTTGCGCTCCTTCTCGGCGGCGACCTTGGCCTTCTCGCGGGCCTCGGCGCGGCCCTTCTCGATTTCCTTGTCCATCTCGACGGCCGAGCGCGCCGGGGCGGAGGGCTGTCCCGTGCTCAGGTTGAGCTGCTTGGACTGCTGCGCGGGCGGCGGCTGGTCCGAGTAGGTGACCTTGCCGTCCTTGTCGACCCACTTGTAGAGCTGGCCGAAGGCGGCGGTGGAGGCGGCGAGCGCGCAGGCGAGAACCAGGATGCGTTTCATGGCGAACTCCTTGATGCGTGCTGCACGGCCGGGTAGGCCAGTTGTTCCAGGCCGAGCTGCGCGAGCTCGCTCGCGCGCCGGGC
>PQAI01000176.1 GCA_003105245.1 Betaproteobacteria bacterium
CCCACCACGTCGGCTATTCCGGGAGGTCCTGCCTCCGTTCCCAGCACCGCGAGCTCGAAGGCGAGGACGTCCACGTAGGAATCCACCACCTTCGCGCGAATCGCCTCGGACAGCATTTGCTCGAGCGTGAGGAGGCAGGCCCCCACGAACCGGCTTCTCGCATCGGCGGGCTCGCGACCGAGACCGCGCTTGCCCTCCACGAGGGAGGCCATCACCTTCCTGAACCGTGATTTCGGGTCGTCCATGGCCGCTCCTCCCCGATCGCCGGCCCGTTCGGGTGGGCGGCGGCGCCGGAGWTGGCCCATTCAATAGCAGCGCTCCCGGCTCAACGGCGAGTGGAATTCCCAAGCGGAAATTCGCGAAATCGAGGGAAATGGGCGCCCCTCACCCCCGACCCCTCTCCCTAGGGAGAGGGGAGAAAAGCGACCCTCACCCCCGGCCTCTCTCCCGCAAGCGGGAGAGGGGAGGCATTCGCGAGATAATGCGCGCATGACCGCCGTCCGCCCCCTCCCCGCCCTGGCCCTCGCCGCCGCCCTCCTCCTCGCGGCGGCCGTCCCCGCGAAGGCCGCCGACCCGAAGAAGATCTTCCGCTACGCCTTCGAGATCGCGGAGACGAGCTTCGACCCGCAGAAGATCAGCGACGTCTACTCGAACATCGTGAACGACGGCATGTTCGACTCGCCGCTCGCGTACGACTACCTCGCGCGGCCCATGAAGCTCAAGCCCAACACGCTGGCGTCGATGCCGGAGATCAGCGCCGACGGCCTCACCTACACGCTGCGGGTGAAGCCCGGCATCTACTTCGCCGACGACCCGGTGTTCAAGGGCAGGAAGCGCGAGCTCGTGGCCGAGGACTACGTCTACACGATSAAGCGGCTCATGGACCCGAAGCTCGCCGCGCCGCTGCTGGCGGAAATCGAGGGCGTCATCGCGGGCAGCGACGAGGCGCTCGCCAAGGCGAGGAAGGCCAACAAGTTCGAYTACGACGCSCCCATCGAGGGGCTGAAGRCSCTSGACCGCTACACCTTCCAGATCAAGCTCACGCAGCCCTTCTACGTCTTCATCTACAACCTCGCCGATTGCCGCGTCTCCTGCGCCGTGGCGCGCGAGGTGGTGGAGCACTACGGCGACGACATCGGCGCGCACCCGGTGGGCACGGGGCCGTGGAAGCTCGCCCACTGGAAGCGATCCTCCAAGATGGTGTTCGAGCCCAACCCCAACTACCGCGAGGAGTACTTCGACGGCGAGCCCGCGCCGGGGGACAAGGAGGCCGAGGAGATCCTCGCCCGCCTGAAGGGCAAGCGCATGCCGATGGTGGGTCGGGTGGAGGTGTACGTGGTCGAGGAGGTGCAGCCGCGCTGGCTCGCGTTCCTGAACGAGGAGCACGACCTCGCCTTCCGCGTCTCCGAGGAATTCGCCAACGTCGCCTGGCCCAACGGCCATCTCGCGCCCAACCTCCGCAAGCGCGGCATCCAGATGGCGCAGGTGCCGGCCCTCGACCTCACCTTCGCGTACTTCAACATGGAGGACCCGGTCGTGGGCGGCTACACGCCGGAGAAGGTGGCGCTGCGGCGCGCGATCTCGCTCGCCTACAACACGCGCGACGAGATCGCCATCGTGAGGAAGGGCCAGGCCATCCCCGCGCAGACGCCCTACAGCCCCGGCGTCGCGGGCTACGACCCGAACTTCCGCACCACCGCCAACGAGTACAGCGTGCCCAAGGCGCGCGCGCTCCTCGACATGTACGGCTACGTGGACCGCGACGGCGACGGCTTCCGCGAGATGCCCGACGGCAGGCCGCTGGTGCTGCAGAACGCCTCCACCCCCAGCGCGCGCGACCAGCAGATCGACGAGCTGTGGAAGCGCAGCATGGACGACGTGGGCCTCAAGATGACCTTCAAGAAGGCCAAGTGGCCGGACCTGCTCAAGGAGTCGAACGCGGGCAAGCTGATGATGTGGCAGCTGGGCGGGTCGGCCTCCTCGCCGGACGCGGACACGTGGCTTTCCACCCTCTACGGGCCGAACGCGGGCTTCAAGGGAAACCGCGCGCGATTCCGCCTGGATGCCTACGACCGCATCTACGAGAAGGCGCGCGTCACGCCCGACTCGCCGGAGCGCACGAAGATGTACCAGGAGCTCGCGAAGCTCATGGTGGCCTACGCGCCGTGGAAGGTGAACACGCACCGCATCCTCACGGACATGTGGCACCCCTGGGTGGTGGGCTACCGGCGCCCGCTCGTGCAGAGCAACAACTTCTGGCAGTTCATCGACATCGACCTCTCGAAGCAGCCACCCTACGCGCGCTGAAAGGCGCTTCCCCATGGACCCCATCGCCCACCTCGCCCTCGCCTCGCTGGTCTTCCTCGCGACGCACTTCGTGTCGAGCACGCCGCTGCGCAAGCCGATCGTGGAGTCCTTCGGCGAGAGGGCCTACCTCGGCGCCTACTCCGTGGTCTCGTTCGTCACCATCGGCTGGATGGTGTGGGCCTATGGGCGGGCGCCCTCCGTGGTCCTGTGGCAGGTCCCCGGCGTGAAGCTCTGGCCGCTGGTGGTCATGCCCTTCGCGCTCATCCTCGTGGCGGCGGGCGTGATGGGAAAGAACCCGTCGGCGGTGGGGCAGGCGGGGGCGCTCAAGTCGGACGAGCCGGCGCGCGGGATCCTGCGCGTGACCCGCCACCCGGTGATGTGGGGCATCGCGCTCTGGTCCGGCGTGCACGTGCTTGCACGGGGGGACGCGGCCTCGCTCCTCTTCTTCGGGAGCTTCCTCGTGCTGGCCCTGGCGGGCACCAAGCTCATCGATGCGCGCAAGGCCGACGCCCTCGGGGAGGAATGGTCCCGGTTCGCGGCAGTGACCTCGAACGTGCCCTTCACCGCCATCGTGGAGGGCCGCAATCGATTCTCMTGGAGCGAGATCGGCGCGGTGAAGTCCGGGGTAGGCATCGCCCTCTACGCCGTGATCGTCCTGCTCCACCCCTGGCTCTTCGGTGTGAGGGCCCACTAACACYCCATCCCCGAAAAGCTAACCTGCCACCATTTCCGGTACAATACGCGTCCAAGGTTTTCGAGGCGCTTCAACCGGTTAGCGCTTCCGGCCCCACCGCMAGCCCAAGAGGCGCGGATTCCCAACGCAGCACGTTTCATCTGCCTGAACCGGTCAGGGGCGMSCRTCGCYYYTCCAGGCCGACMATTCAGGAGAGAACCATCAGCCAGACTTTCGAAAGTCTCGGGCTTCTGCCCGAGCTGCTCCGCGCCGTCACGGAGCAAGGCTATACCGAACCCACCCCCATCCAGTCGCAGGCCATCCCCGTCGTCCTTTCCGGGCGCGACCTGCTGGGCGCCGCCCAGACCGGGACCGGCAAGACCGCCGGATTCACCCTGCCGCTGCTGCAGCGCCTGGCGCCCTACGCGAGCAAGAGCTTCTCGCCCGCCCTGCACCCGGTGCGCTGCCTCATCCTCACCCCCACGCGCGAGCTCGCCATCCAGGTCTTCGAGAGCGTCAAGACCTACGGAAAGCACGTCCCGCTCAAGCCCTTCGTGGTCTACGGCGGCGTGAACATCAACCCGCAGATCCAGGAGATGCGAAAGGGCGTCGAGATCCTCGTGGCCACGCCCGGCCGGCTCCTCGACCTCGTGGGACAGAAGGCGGTCGACCTGCGCACGGTGCAGATCCTCGTCCTCGACGAGGCCGACCGCATGCTCGACATGGGCTTCATCCCGGACATCAAGCGCATCATCAACATGATCCCCGGCTCTCGGCAGACGCTGCTCTTCTCGGCGACCTTCTCCGACGAGATCCGCAAGCTCTCCGCGCAGTTCCTGAAGGACCCGCTCACCGTCGAGGTGGCCCGCCGCAACACGCCGGCGGAACTGGTGACGCAGTGGGCGCACGTCGTCGAGTCGAAGAGGAAGCGCGAGCTCCTCGCGCACCTCGTCAAGACCAACAACTGGGAGCAGGTGCTCGTCTTCTGCAAGACCAAGCACGGGGCCAACCGGCTCGCCTACCAGCTCGAGCGCGACGGCATCAACGCCGCGGCGATCCACGGCAACAAGAGCCAGAACGCGCGCATCGAGGCCCTGGAGAGCTTCAAGGAGAACAAGGTTCGCGTTCTCGTGGCCACCGACATCGCCGCGCGCGGCCTCGACATCGAGGCGCTGCCGCACGTGGTCAACTTCGACATGCCCAACGTCCCCGAGGACTACGTGCACCGCATCGGCCGCACGGGACGCGCCGGGATGGAAGGCGAGGCGATCTCCATCGTCTGCGCCGAGGACCGTCCCCTGCTGGCGGCCGTGGAGGCCCTCATCAAGAAGAAGATCGAGGTTCGCCCGGTGCCCGGCTTCGACGGCAGCCGCGCGGCCACCTATCCCGACGAGGCGCCGGATTCCCGCGGCGAGCGCGGCCGCGGCCGTGGATCGCGTGGCGGCGAACGCAGCCGTCCGCCCCGTGGAGACAAGCGTCCCGATTCCCGCCCGCCGCGCGAGGAAAAGCGCGCCGAGTCCCGGCCGCCGCGCCCCGAGCCGAAGCCGGCCGCGGGCGACATGGACTTCTCCAAGCCCTACGAGCCCTCCCCCGACGCGAAGCCCATCGAGCAGCCCGACGATGCGCCGGTGAGGAAGCGCCCCACCCACTCCGTCCCGGCCCTGTTCCGCCGCAAGGCGGCCTGACCGAAGCGACCACGCCGTACCGATGCGCGACCCCGCCGCCCGCGCGATCCGCCTCGCGGATTACGCGCCGCCCGCCTGGCTCGTCGACACCGTCACCCTGGACGTCGACATCGCGCGGCCGTGGGCGACGGTGCGCGCGAGCCTCGCCGTGCGCCGCAACCCCGAGGGCGCGGGCGGGCCGCTCGTCCTGGACGGCGCGCACCTGGAGCTGCTGTCCGTCGCGCTCGACGGCGCGCCCCTCGATGCCTCGCGCTACGAGGTGCGCGACGGCGCGCTGAGGATCGCCGAAGTCCCCGACTCGTTCCTGCTCGAGACGGCGGTGCGCTTCGACCCGTGGAAGAACACGCGCCTGGAGGGCTTCTACGCATCGAAGGACGGCCTCTTCACGCAGTGCGAGGCCGAGGGCTTCCGCTGCATCACCTTCTTCCCCGATCGCCCGGACGTGATGGCCACCTACCGGGTGACGCTGCACGCCCCGCACGAGGAATTCCCGATCCTGCTGGCCAACGGCAACCTCGTGGAGTACGCCGCGGAGGAAGGCGGCCGCCACCGCGCGACCTGGGCCGACCCCTTCCCGAAGCCGTGCTACCTGTTCGCGATGGTGGCGGCGAAGCTCGACCTCCTGGAGGACCACTTCGTCACGAAGTCCGGGAAGAACGCGCTGCTGCAGGTGTACGTGGAGCCCGGCAAGCTCGACCAGGCCGGCTTCGCCATGAACTGCCTCAAGCGCGCCATGCGCTGGGACGAGCAGCGCTTCGGGCTGGAGCTGGACCTCGAGCGCTTCATGATCGTGGCGGTCGGCGACTTCAACATGGGGGCCATGGAGAACAAGGGCCTCAACATCTTCAACACGAAGTACGTGCTGGCGCGCGCGGACACCGCGACGGACTACGACTTCATGATGATCGACCGCGTCGTCGCGCACGAGTACTTCCACAACTGGACCGGCAACCGCGTCACCTGCCGCGACTGGTTCCAGCTCTCCCTCAAGGAGGGGCTCACGGTCTTCCGCGACCAGGAGTACGGCTGCGACGAGTACTCGCGCGCCGTGACCCGCATCCAGGACGTTCGCGACCTGCGCGGCCGCCAGTTCCCCGAGGACGCGGGGCCCATGGCGCACCCCGTGCGCCCCGACTCCTACGTCGAGATCAACAACTTCTACACGGCCACGGTCTACGAGAAGGGCGCCGAGGTCGTGCGCATGTACCAGTCTCTTCTGGGCCGCGAGGGGTTCCGGCGCGGCATGGAGCTCTACTTCGAGCGCCACGACGGCCAGGCCGTCACCTGCGACGATTTCCGCGCCGCGATGGCCGACGCCAACGACGCCGACCTGGAGCAGTTCGGGCGCTGGTACTCGCAGGCCGGCACGCCCGTCCTGGAGAGCCGCGGCACCTACGACGCGCAGGCGCGCACGTACACGCTGGAGCTCTCGCAATCGTGCCTCCCGACGCCGGGACAGCCCGCGAAGCTTCCCTTCCTCATCCCGGTGGCCATCGGGCTGGTGGATTCCCAGGGCTACGACATGCCGCTTCGCCTCCAGGACGAGGAGACCGCCTTCGAGACGGCCGATCCCAAGACGGGAGCGATCACGCGCGTCGTCGCGCTCTCCGAGGAGAAGGCGACGCTCGTCTTCGTGGACGTGGCCGAGAAGCCCGTGCCCTCGATCCTGCGCGACTACTCCGCCCCGGTGATCCTGCGCCACGACTACGCCGACCAGGAGCTCACGCACCTCATGGCGTACGACGCGGACCCGTTCAACCGCTGGGAGGCGGGCCAGACGCTCGCCACGCGCGTCCTCCTTGCCGGCGTCGAGGCGATGCGGGCCGGCCGGACCATGAAGATGCCCTCGGCATTCGTCGAGGCGATGGGCCGCGTCCTCACCGACGGCGCCCGCGATCCCGCCTTCGCCGCGGAATGCCTGAAGCTGCCGAGCGAGAGCGTGCTGGCCGAGCAGATGGCGGTGGCCGATCCCGACGCGATCCATTCGGTCAGGACGCACCTGCTCCTGGAGATCGCGATGCGCTACCGCACCCGCTTCGAGGGCGCGTTCCGCCATTTCGCGGTTCCCGGCGCCTACTCGCCGGATGCGGCGGCGGCCGGGCGGCGCGCGCTTCGCAACGCGGCGCTCTCCTACATCATGGCGATCGACGATTCGACGGCGCGCGCGCTCACCTTCCTCGAGTTCCGCCGCGCCGAGAACATGACCGACGCGATGGCCGCGCTGGAATGCCTCGCCGGCTCCGGCGGCGCCGAGCGGGACCGGGCCCTCGCCATGTTCTACGACAAGTGGAAGGACGAGGCGCTCGTGGTCGACAAGTGGTTCCGGGTGCAGGCGACCAGCGACCTGCCGGGGGCGGTCTCGCGCATCGAGGGCCTGCTCGCGCACCCGGCCTTCGACCTGAAGAACCCCAACCGCGCACGCTCGGTGCTGCACGCCTTCGCGCTGGAGAACCCGCTTCACTTCCACGCGGCCAATGGCACCGGCTACGCGCTCGTCGCCGCCAAGGTCGTCGAGCTCGACCGCCTGAACCCGCAGATCGCCTCGCGCCTGGCGCGGGCTTTCGACCGCTGGCGCAAGTACGACGAGGGCCGCCAGCGCCACGCCCGCGCGGCGCTGGAGTCGATCGCGGCCGCCCCGGGGCTCTCGCCCGACGTCTCGGAAATCGTGGGCCGCGCGCTCCGCTGAGTCCCGCGCGCCGGAAAGGAAAAGGGCCGCTTGCGCGGCCCTTTTCACGTCGAAACCGTCGACCGGCAGGCCGTCAGTTCTTCTTGATCTGCTCCAGCACCTTGAAGGTGGACTTCGGCGCGCCGTGGAACAGGCGCTTGAAGGCCTTCGGCAGGCAGCGGCGCTCGAGGGTATTGCGTCGGGTACGTTTGCGTTCGGCCATGGCCAGCTCCTTGTTGCGGAACCGGCAATTATACCCGACGGGCCCTTGCCGCGCACCCCGGGCCCGGTCGGGACTCAGTTCGGCAGGCGCACCTGGCCGTCGACGATCTCGGCGTCGACCTTCGACCCGTTGACCTTCACCAGCGAGCCCTTGGCCTTCGTGAGGCCGTTCTCGAAGTCGCCCTCGAAGCGCGAGCCGTCGGCGAACCAGAACGTCCCCTTGCCCTGCGGGTGGCCGTCGCGCATCTCGCCCTCGTACTTCTGCCCGGATGCGTAGGTGTAGACGCCCGTGCCGCTGATCGCGCCCCCCTGGAGATCGCCCTCGTAGCGATCGCCGTTGGAGAAGTGGTAGACGCCCTTGCCCTGCGCGCGCCCGTTGACGAACACGGACTCGATCCGGTCGCCGTTCTTCGCGTAGTAGCGGCCCTTGCCCTCGAGCCGGCCGCCGGAGAGCTCGCCCTCGTAGCGGTCGCCGCCCGCGAAGCGGTAGATGCCGATGCCGTTCGCGAGCCCGCCGGCGAAGCTTCCCTCGATGCGGTCGCCCGAGCGCGTCACGTAGGTGCCGCGGCCCGCGATCACGCCCGCCTTCACCTCGCCCTCGTAGGTGTCGCCGTTGGCGAACTGGTACTTGCCCTTGCCGTCGGGGCGGTCGTCGGCGAAGGAGCCCTCGTAGCGGTCGCCGTTCTCCCACTGGTACTTGCCCTGGCCCTGCTTCAGTCCGTCCTGGAACTCGCCCTCGTACTTGAACGACTTCGAGGTGTACTGCCCCTTGCCGTGCTGCCTCACGCCGCGCATCGCGCCGACGTAGATCGATCCGTCGGCGAACGTGACCTCGCGAACGCCGGGCGAGATCTCGCGTCCGGGCTGGTCGTCCTTGGGCTTGGGAGGAGTGGCCGCCGGGGGGACGGGGCTTGCGGCGGGAGCGGCCTGCGCGGGCGCGGCG
>PQAI01000177.1 GCA_003105245.1 Betaproteobacteria bacterium
CTGCTGATCATGCTGATCATCACCATCCCCATCCAGACGCACGCGGTGAAGCTCAACATGCCGGTGGGCACCCCGCCGCCGCCGACCGAGCCGCCGGTGGTGATCCTGGTGGAGGTGGACTTCGACGGCACGGTGATCTGGAACGGCGAGACCGTCGCCGACCGTCCCACGCTCGACGAGAAGTTCATCAACGCGGCGGCCATGCCGGTGCAGCCCGAGTTCCACCTGCGGCCCAACAAGATCGTGAGCTACAAGTACGTGGCCGCGGTGATGGCCTCCGCCCAGAGCCACGGCATCACCAAGATCGGCCTCATCGGGGCCGAGCAGTACATCGACTGAAGCCTCGCCCCCGGGGCCGCGCGGCCTGGACGCGCGGCCCCGATCATTTCCGGAACCTGGAGAAACGCACGATGATCGGATCCACCATCCTTCGCGCCGTTGCCCTCGCGACCGCCCTCCTCCTCGCTTCCGCCACGGCCTCGTGGGCCGACGCCGTCCGCCCCGAAGTGGGCAATCCCCTCAAGGCCGCCGACTCCCTCTTCAAGGCGAAGAAGTACCGCGAGGCCCTGGCCAAGGTGGCCGAGGCCGACGCCGCCGCCAACAAGACGCCCTACGAGACCTACGTCATCCAGCGCACGAAGGGCAGCATCGCCGCCGCGGCCGGGGAGAACGACACCGCCGCCAAGGCCTTCGAGGCGGTGATCGCCTCGGGCCAGGCCAAGGGCGCGGACCAGCTGAAGCTCGTGCAGGCGGTGGCGGGCCTGTACTACAACGCCAAGGACTACGCCAAGGCCGCGCAGTGGAGCGCGCGCTACCAGAAGGAAGGTGGCACGGACCCGGCCATGCAGACGCTGCTGGTCCAGTCCTACTTCCTCATGAACGACTGCGCGGCCGTTTCGAAGGCCGTGGGCGAGGGCAATGGCCGCAAGCCCGCGGAGCAGGAGCTGCAGATGCTCGCCAACTGCTACAACAAGCAGAAGGACAGCACCGGCTACGTGGCGGCCATCGAGCGCCTGGTGACCTACTACCCGAAGAAGGAGTACTGGACCGACCTCCTGAACCGCGTCCAGAAGAAGAGCGGCTTCTCCGACCGCCTCTCGCTCGACGTCTTCCGCCTGAAGCTCGCCACCGGCAACGTGAACTCCGCCGGCGACTACCTCGAGATGGCGCAGCTCGCCATCCAGGCCGGTTTCCCGTCCGAGGCGAAGAAGATCGTCGACAAGGGCTACGAGACGAAGGCGCTGGGCAACGGCAAGGACGCCGAGCGCCACCAGCGCCTGCGCGACCTCGTGGCCAAGCGCATGGCCGAGGCGACCCAGAACCGCGCGCAGGCCGAGAAGGACGCCATCGCCGACAAGAGCGGCGACGCCCTGGTGAGCCTGGGCTACAACTACGTGAGCGAGGGCGCCCCGCAGAAGGGCCTCGCCTTCATGGAGCAGGGCATCAAGAAGGGCGGGCTCAAGCGCCCCGACGACGCGAAGCTCCTGCTGGGCATCGCGCAGCTGCAGAGCGGCTCGAAGTCGAGAGGCCTGGAGACGCTCCACGGCGTCCACGGCAAGGACGGCACCGCGGACCTCGCCCGCCTGTGGATTCTCCTCGGGCAGCGGGCCTAGCCCCGGCCATCCGGCACGCCACGGCGGCCGATCTCGCCGCCATCGTCGCCATCTACAACGATTCCATCCCGGGCCGGCAGGCCACGGCCGACACTTCGGCGGTCACGGTCGATTCGCGCCGCGAGTGGTTCGCGGCCTTCGACCCCGCGAGCCGGCCCCTCTGGGTGGCGGAGTCGGGCGGGAAGATCCTGGGCTGGCTGGGATTGCGCTCCTTCTACGGTCGCCCCGCCTACCACCGCACGGTGGAAGTGGCGGTCTACGTGGCCCAGGGCGCGCAGCGCCGGGGCCTCGCGCGCGCGCTGCTGGCGCACGCGATGGCTGCCGCCCCTGCCCTGGGAATCTCCACCCTGCTCGCCTTCGTCTTCGGCCACAATGGCGCGAGCCTCTCCCTGTTCCGCGCGGCCGGGTTCGCGGACTGGGGGGCGCTTCCCCGGGTCGCGGAGCTCGACGGCGTCGAGCGCGACCTCGTGATCCTCGGCAAGAGGCTGTAGAGACGATGAAGGCCTACCTCGACCTCATGCGCCACGTGCTCGAGCACGGCGCCAAGAAGACGGACCGCACGGGCACCGGGACGCTCTCGGTCTTCGGCCACCAGATGCGCTTCGACCTCTCCGAGCGCTTCCCGCTCGTGACCACCAAGAAGGTGCACGTGAAGAGCGTGATCCACGAGCTGCTGTGGTTCCTGCAGGGCTCGACCAACGTGCGCTACCTGAAGGAGAACGGCGTCACGATCTGGGACGAGTGGGCCGACGAGCGCGGCGAGCTGGGCCCCGTCTACGGCCACCAGTGGCGCTCCTGGCCGGCGCCGGACGGCCGCTCGATCGACCAGGTGGCCGAGGTGGTCGCGCAGATCCGCGCCAACCCCGACTCGCGCCGCCTCATCGTCTCGGCGTGGAACGTGGCCGACATCCCGCGCATGGCGCTGGCACCCTGCCACGCGCTCTTCCAGTTCTACGTCTGCGACGGGCGCCTCTCCTGCCAGCTCTACCAGAGGAGCGCGGACATCTTCCTCGGCGTGCCCTTCAACATCGCCTCCTACGCGCTGCTCACGATGATGGTCGCGCAGGTGACGGGCCTGAAGCCGGGCGAGTTCGTGCACACCTTCGGCGACGCGCACCTGTACCTGAACCACCTCGAGCAGGCGCGCGAGCAGCTCTCGCGCGCGCCGCGCGAGCTCCCCGTGATGCGGCTCAATCCGGCGGTCACCGATCTCTTCGGCTTCCGGTACGGGGACTTCACCCTCGAGGGGTACGACCCGCATCCGCCGATCAAGGCGCCCATCGCGGTCTGATGATCCGCTCCCTCATCGTCGCGCGGGCGCGAAACGGCGCCATCGGCATCGCCAACGCGATGCCCTGGCACCTGCCCGCGGACCTCGCCCACTTCAAGCGCACGACGCTGGGCCGGCCGGTGATCATGGGGCGGCGCACGTGGGAATCCATCGGCCGCGCCCTGCCCGGCCGCAGGAACATCGTGGTGAGCGGCACCCCCGGCTTCCGCGCCGAGGGCGCCGAGGTCGTGGGCTCGCTCGCCGAGGCCTGGCGCGCCGTCGAGGGCGCCGAGGAAGCGTTCGTGATCGGCGGCGCCCGCCTGTACGCCGAGGCGCTGCCGCAGGCCGATCGCATCTACCTCACGGACGTCGCTGGGGAGCCCGCGGCCGACACCTTCTTCCCCGCGCTCGATCCCGGGCAGTGGCGCGAGACCCCGCTGGGCGAGCACCCCGCGGACGAGCGCCACGCCTTCGCGCTGCGCTTCCTCCTGCTGGAGAGGGTGCGGCCGTCCGGCCGCGGTTGACGCTCCGCAAGCGGCCGGACCGGGGCGCGCCTAGACTGTGGCGATGACCGAGAAGCGCCTTCCCGGCGTGGCACGTTGCGCCCACTGCGGCGAGCCGGCCCCGAGCCCCGTGACCCGGCCAGGACCCGACGGGACGGCCCGGGTGTTCTGCTGCGCCGGCTGTGCCGGCCTGCACGAACTCGCCGTGGCCGCGAAGGCCGACGCCCCCGCGCCGCCGCCGCAGCCCTCCGAACTCGAGACCGTCTTCGACGTGGAAGGCGTGAGTTGCGCGGCCTGCGTGACGCGCGTGGAGTCCGCACTCGCCCGCCTGCCGGGGGTGGCCGAGTCCAGCCTCAACCTGGCGACGCGCCGCGTGCGCATCCGGCATTCCGCGGCCACACCCCGCGAGACCCTGGCCGCCGTCATCGCCCGCGCCGGCTACCGCGCAAGGACCCCGGGACGCGACCCGAAGGCCCTGCGCCGCGCGGAGGAGCGCCGCGCGCTGTGGCGGCTTTCGCTCGCCGGCTTCGCGATGATGCAGATCATGATGCTGGCCTGGCCGTCCTATGCCGACCACGACGGCTCCCTCGACTGGGACCTCGAGCGCCTCCTCAACATCGCGAGCCTCGTGATCACCGTGCCGGTCCTGCTCTTCTCCTCCGGCCCCATCTTCCGGGCCGCCTGGCA
This sequence comes from Betaproteobacteria bacterium, assembly GCA_003105245.1. Classification (GTDB taxonomy): domain Bacteria; phylum Pseudomonadota; class Gammaproteobacteria; order Burkholderiales; family Usitatibacteraceae; genus FEB-7. The sequence goes on from PQAI01000177.1 coordinate 4,074, forward strand.
CGGGATCGCCGCGCGCGCGCCGGGAATGGACGTCCCGGTGGCCCTGGGCATCGTGGTGAGCTTCCTCGCGAGCCTGTACGGCACCTGGTCCGGCGGCGAGGTCTACTACGACTCGATCACGATGTTCGTCTTCTTCCTGCTCACCGGCCGCTACTTCGAGGCGAAGGCGCTCTCGGGAACGGTGGACGCGGCCGACTCGCTGGCGCAATTGCTGCCACGGCGGGCCTGGAAGCTCGCCGGCGAGGAGCGCGTGGAGACGGACCCGGCGGCGCTCGCCCCGGGCGACCTGGTGGCCATCCCCGCCGGCGAGGCGGCGCCCGCGGACGCGACGGTGGTCTCCGGGGCCACCGAGTTCGACGAGTCCCTGCTCACCGGCGAGACCTATCCGGTGCAGAAGGCCGCGGGCGACCGCGTTCTCGCCGGCAGCATCAACCTCGCCTCCCCGGTGAGCGCCCGCGTCGAGCGCGCGCCCGGCGAGGCCACGCTCGACGTGATCCGCGGCCAGATGGAACGGGCGGCCTCGCGCAAGCCGCGCTGGGCGCTGGTGGCCGACCGCATCGCGAGCCACTTCGTGGTCGCGATCGTGCTGCTCTCCGCCCTGGGCGGCCTCGCCTGGTGGTGGATCGACCCCTCGAAGGCGATCTGGGTGGCGGTGGCCACCCTCGTGGTGACCTGCCCCTGCGCGCTCTCGCTCGCCACGCCCGTGGCGCTCACGGCCTGCGTGAACGCGCTCTCGCGCCACGGCGTGCTGGTGACGAGCGGACGCGCCATCGAGGCGCTGGCCTCGGCCACGCACCTCGTCTTCGACAAGACAGGCACGCTCACGACGGGGCGCATGCACCTGCGCGCGGTCGAGGTCCTGGGCGGACTCGACCGCGATGCCTGCCTCGCGATGGCGGCGGCGCTCGAGTCTGCACTTTCCCATCCCATCGCCCATGCGCTGGTGAAGGCKCGGCCCSYGRKGCKCGCCGTYYYSGAGGCGRMCGSSATMCGGGCRGTGGCSGGCGCSGGYGTCGAGGCCACGATCTCGGGCAGGCGGGTGCGGGTCGGCTCCCCGGCTTTCTGCGCGGAAATCGCGGGCCGCGACTTCCCCTGCGCCACCGATTCCACGGAGCCGGTGGCGGCCATGGCGACGGACGGCTCCTGGCTCGCCGCCTTCCACTTCGAGGACGCCTTGCGGCCCGAGTCGCGCGAGCTCGTCGCCCGGGCCCGTGCGGCCGGCTGCGAGGTGGTGCTCCTGTCGGGCGACCGCGCCCCGGTGGTCGACCGCGTGGCCGCGAGCCTCGGGATCGCCGAACGCATCGCCGGCGCCGGCCCCGAGGACAAGGCCCGGCGCGTCGAGGAGATGGCCGCCGCCGGCGCCGTCGTGGCCATGATCGGCGACGGCATCAACGACGCCCCCGTCCTCGCGCGGGCGCAGGTCTCCATCGCCCTGGCGAGCGGAGCGGCGCTCGCCCAGTCCCAGGCCGACCTCGTGGTGGCCAATCCGTCGCTGCTGGCCATCGGCGAGGCGATCGAGCTCTCCCGGCGCACGCGGCGCATCATCCGCCAGAACATCGGCTGGTCCATCGCCTACAACGCCGTCACCCTGCCACTCGCCCTGGGCGGGTTCCTCACGCCCTGGCTCGCGAGCCTGGGGATGTCGCTCTCCTCGCTCCTCGTGGTGGCCAACGCCCTGCGCCTGCTGCGCCGGCGTCCCGCGCGCGCGGCCGCCGSGCCYGTCGCCGAGGCTTCCGCGGTKCCGACCTGAGCCGCCATGGAYATCCTCTACCTCCTCATCCCCGTGAGCGTCGTGATCGTCTTCGTCATCGGCGCCATCTTCTGGTGGGCCATCTCCGCCGGACAGTTCGACGAGCTGGACCGTGAGGGGAAATCGGTTGTCGAGGACCGCGAATCCGAGTCAGAATATAAGTAACAACTTATTGACCATAATCAACCCGGGGTCATTCCGGGCCGCTATAGTCCCGCGAGGAATCGCCGTCGCGAGTCCGGGTGATTGTTTACGCCAGTTCCAGGGGGGTATCCATGAACGACACGCAATATAACTACAAGGTGGTACGCCAGTTCGCGGTGATGACCGTGATCTGGGGAATCGTCGGCATGCTGGTGGGGGTGATCATCGCCGCCCAGCTCGCGTGGCCGGCGCTCAACTTCGACATCCCGTGGCTCACCTACGGGCGACTGCGGCCGCTGCACACCAACGCCGTGATCTTCGCGTTCGGCGGGTCGGCCCTCTTCGCGACGTCCTACTACGCCGTCCAGCGCACCTGCCACGCGCG
>PQAI01000178.1 GCA_003105245.1 Betaproteobacteria bacterium
GCGGCCTCCTTCCGCGAGAAGGGCTTCTCGTGGAAGTCGTTCCCCAACCACACGGGGCACGCGGACACGCCGGGCTGCTTCCGCTGCCACGACGGCAAGCACTACAACGACAAGGGCGAGGCCATCCGCCTGCAGTGCACGCTGTGCCACGCCCTGCCCGAGGTGACGCGAGAGAAGGGCAAGGGAAGCGTGGCGTCTCTCGTTCCCGACAAGGCGGGGGAGAAGCAGCCCGAGAGCCACCAGCGGCCCAACTTCATGCACACCCACAGYGACGATGTCGGCCCCGAGTGCGAGAAGTGCCACGGCACGCCGCTCAAGCACGGCAAGCAGGGCGGCAACTTCTGCGCCAACCCCGCCTGCCACGGCCGCACCTGGCCCGGCATGGACCTCACGGCCGAGCCGCCCAAGAAGGCCGCSGCGSAGCCSGCCAAGGRGCCSGARCCCGCCAAGGCCGCCGAGCCCGCGAAGAAGGGATAGRCSGCACCGATCCACGCRCCCGCCGGGGATGGTCCCCGGCGGGGCTCAACACCAAGGAGATGCCATGAAACGCCTGCTGATCGCCCTCGCCGCCGCCGGCYTCGTCGCCGGTTCCCTKCCCGCWTCCGCCGACGAGGCGGCCTTCAAGAAGGCCGGCTGCGCCAAGTGCCACCAGGCCGAGAAGAAGGGCAAGGGCGCGTCCATCAAGGACATGAGCGCCAAGTACAAGGGCGATGCCGGCAAGGCGATGGCCGTCGTGACGGGCAAGGACCACCCCGAGATCGACGCCAAGGGCGACGACCTGAAGAAGCTCGTGGGCTACGCCGTCGGCGCCAAGTAGCCGCCCGCGGGACGAAAAAAAACGCCGGCGCGAGCCGGCGTTTTCCATTGCGGGATCGCGACGATTACAGCGACAGGATCCACTTGGCGATGGAGCCGGCCACGGCGGCATCCCCGCCCTTGACCACCTTGTGGTCCTCTTCCTGGCCGTCGACCTTCACCTTGCCGCCCTTCGACAGGAACGTGGTGAGCTTCGCCTCGGCGTCGGCCTTGCCCTTGTACTTCTTGGCCACGTCCTTGAAGGCGGGGCCGTCCTTCTTCTTGTCGACGGAGTGGCACTTGAGGCAGCCGTTCGACTTGGCGGCGGCTTCGTCGGCGGAGGCGATGCCGGGGGCCGCGAGGGCGGCGGCGATGGCGAGCGGGAGGAGCAGCTTCTTCATGAGGGTTCTCCTGGATCTGTGGACGGAATGCCGCGCTTTTCATCACCTGCGGCCCGCGCGTGGGCACGACTACTAACGGGCCGGGCCCGAACCGCGTTGACGCCGGGCCCGCCGGAAGCTGGTGGGCGATACTGGGATCGAACCAGTGACCCCTCCCGTGTGAAGGGAGTGCTCTACCGCTGAGCTAATCGCCCGATTCGGCGCGCATTTTACCCGAAATCCGCTCCCCGATGAGGGCTGAAGCGGGCCGAGGCCTTAGAATCGCGTCTTTATCCCTTCGCATTCCCATGGTCCGCACCCGTTTCGCTCCCAGCCCCACAGGTTATCTTCACATCGGCGGCGCCCGCACGGCGCTCTTCTGCTGGGCCTACGCCCGGCGCCACGGCGGCAAGTTCGTCCTGCGCGTCGAGGACACGGACCAGGAGCGCTCCACGCAGGAGTCCGTGCAGGCGATCCTCGATGGCCTTTCCTGGCTGGGCATCGACTGGGACGAGGGCCCCTACTACCAGATGCAGCGGCTGGACCGCTATCGCGAGGCGGCCGAGCGCCTTCTGGCCGAGGGCAAGGCCTATCGCTGCTACTGCACGAGGGAGGAGCTCGAGGCGATGCGCGAGGCGCAGGTCGCCCGCGGCGAGAAGCCCCGCTACGACCGGCGCTGGCGCGATTCGTCCGAGCCCCCGCCGGCGGGCCGCAGCGCGGTGATCCGCTTCAAGAACCCCCTCGACGGGGAGGTGTCCTGGAACGACCTCGTGAAGGGACCGATCACCGTCGCCAACGACGAGCTCGACGACCTCGTGCTCGTGCGCGCCGACGGCGTCCCCACCTACAACTTCGGCGTCGTCGTGGACGACATCGACATGGCGATGACGCACGTGATCCGCGGCGACGACCACGTGAACAACACGCCCCGGCAGATCAACCTCTATCGCGCCCTGGATGCGCAGGCGCCGCACTTCGCCCACGTGCCCATGATCCTCGGGGCCGACGGCCAGCGCCTGTCGAAGCGCCACGGCGCGGTGAGCGTGCTGCAGTACCGCGAGGAGGGGTTCCTGCCCGACGCGCTGGTGAACTACCTCGCGCGCCTGGGCTGGTCCCACGGCGATGACGAGGTCTTCTCGCGCGATCAGCTCGTCGAGTGGTTCGACCTCGAGCACGTGAGCAAGTCGCCCGCGCGCTGGGATCCGGAGAAGCTCAAGTGGCTGAACGGCGAGTACCTGAAGCGCATCGCGCCCGCCGACCTCGTCGCGGGCATCCGCGCGCGCAATCCCGCGCTGCACGCCGAGATCGCCGAGGCCATGGACGCCGAGGCGATGACCGCGCTCGCCGTGGGCAGCTGGTCGTTGCTCACGGAGCACGAGGCGTTCCTGCACGAGATGGCCTCGCCCGTGACCTCGGACCCCGCCGTCGTGGCGCAGTACCTCGACGAGAAGGGGCGCTCGGTCGTGGGGCGGCTCGCGGCAGCGCTCGAGCCCGTCGAGTGGAACGCCTCCGCCGTGAAGGCCGCGCTGCAGGGTTTCGTGAAGGAGGGCGGCTACAAGATGCCCGAGGTCATGATGCCGCTTCGCGTGGCCGTCACCCGCAAGGCGCAGACCAAGGCGATCGACGCGATCGTGGCGGCGCTGCGCAAGGAGGTCGTCCTCGAGCGCCTGCGCCACGCCGCCGCGGGATGACCCCGGCTTTGCATGTTGGCGCGCGGGTCGGTATAATCGCGGGCTCGGTTGGGGGTATAGCTCAGCTGGGAGAGCGCTTGCATGGCATGCAAGAGGTCAGCGGTTCGATCCCGCTTACCTCCACCAAACGAGTTCTGATGTGAGCCGGAAGCCGCGAGGCTTCCGTTTTCACGTCCCCATCGTCTAGAGGCCTAGGACACCGCCCTTTCACGGCGATAACCGGGGTTCGAATCCCCGTGGGGACGCCAATACCCGAAGAGCCGGCCGCGTGCCGGCTCTTCGGCTTTTCGGCTCCCGGAACTCATCCCTTCGCATCCCGGTCGGAAGTTCCGGAAGCGCCGCGCCCTGTGGTCCCTTGGGGGCATCTGGCGAAAACCCATAACAATTAGCGGGTTGTGGTTGATTCTTGAAGTGGTTTCGTTACACTAGCCGGAAAATCTGCCGTAGAATGTCCCCATGCGCCGATTCCTAGCCAGTCCGCTCGCGGTGCTTTTCGCCGCCCTGACCGTCGCCTCCCTGGAGGCGAAGGCGGACATCTACTCGTTCACGGACGAGCGGGGCGTCGTGCATTTCACGAACATCCCGGGGCTCGACA
>PQAI01000179.1 GCA_003105245.1 Betaproteobacteria bacterium
TTTTCCGTCCGTGCGCGGCGATGGATTCCCGATGGCGCGCCCCCATCGGACGCCAAGTCTACGGGCTTCCGCGGACGGATTTCCATCCCTGGCCCAATGAAAAGGGGCCAGTCTCTCGACTGGCCCCTTCTTGCAACTGGCGCGCCCGGCAGGATTCGAACCCACGACCCCCTGGTTCGTAGCCAGGTACTCTATCCAACTGAGCTACGGGCGCGAAGTCGGCAATTATATCAAAGGGCGCGCCATCGGCCAAACGCCGCGTTACACGCGCGTAAGGCGCTTTACAGCTGCAACCGGGGCGCCAATTGCCGGGGTTTTCCTGATAGCTTGGGATCAGGGCCCAGTGGCTCGCCGGGCGATGGTCCCGGCGCCGCGGGCGAACAGGAAACCGTGGCGGCTCTCATCCACAACGCGCAGCAGGCACCGGTCGCGCAGCACGGCACCCGGGAACGGGTCCGGGCGGACCGCCTGCAGCTGCTCTACTGGCAGTCCTTCCCCGCCGTGTTCATGAGCGTGGCGGTCGCCACGCTGCTCGCGCTGCTCGTGTGGCCCGCCGCGGATCACCATGCGGTCGCCATCTGGATGGCGTTCATCGTGGCCACCTCCCTCGCACGCCTGGCCCTCTTCGCGGCCTACCGCCTCAAGGCGCCCGAGGGAATGGGGCTCCTCGCCTGGGAGCGCCCCTACTTCGTGACGCTCATGGCCTCCACCCTCGCGTGGGGCCTGGGCAGCGCGTGGATCATGCCCAAGGATTCCTTCCTGCACGAGGCGATCACGCTCGTGATCCTGGTCGGCATGGCCGGCGGCGCGCTCTCGGTCTACTCCGCCATCCGCTGGCTCGCCATCGCCACGATCGCGGTGGTCCTCCTGCCGGCCACCCTCTGGATGATGACCCACGCCGGACGCCCGGGGCTCTACCTCGGCCTCGCCGTGGCGCTCTTCTGCCTGTCGGCGCTTCGGGCCACGCGGGTCCTCTCCCAGGCGATGCAGCGCAACTTCGAGATGACCTACGAGCTGCGCCAGGCCAAGGAGGAGGCGGAGCGGCTCGCGAGCACGGACGTCCTTTCCGGGCTACCCACGCGGCGCGCCTTCCTCGACGAGGCGAAGGCGCCAGTGCACTACTGCCGCCGCAACATCCTCCCCGTCTCCGTCATCGTCCTCGACCTGGACCACTTCAAGCAGATCAACGACACGCACGGGCACGTCGGAGGCGACATCGCGATCCACCACGCCGGGCAGCTCATCCGCTCGAGCCTGCGCCGCTCGGACCTGTGCTGCCGCTGGGGCGGGGAGGAGTTCGTGATCCTGCTGCCCGACACGCCGCTCGAGGAGGCCGCGGGGGTGGCCGAGAAGCTGCGCCGCGCCATCGCGGCCTTTCCCGTTCCGCTGCCCGAGGCGGACATCGCGATCACCGCGAGCTTCGGCGTGGCCGAGGGTCCGGAGCCGCTCGACCGCCTCATCGACCGGGCGGACGCGGCGCTCTATCGCGCCAAGCGCGAGGGGCGCAATCGCGTGGTGCGCGCCGAGGCGGGACCCGCTTCCGGGCCCGTGCGCGAAGGCGACCCGCCCAGCTAGCCCTGCTTCAGCGTCTCGACGGTGTCGAGGGCGCGCGTGCGGATCTCGCCGCGGCGCCCCTCGTGGGCGATGGGCGCGTCGGGGAGGATGAGCCAGCCCATCAGGTCGCGGATCGACACCACGCCCGCGGGCTTGCCGTTGTCCGACACGAGCATGTGGCGATAGCCGTGCTCGACCATGATTCGGAGCACTTCCACGATGGACTCCGTGGCGGGCACGTGGCGCACGTCGGGCGACATCACCGCGGACATCGGGGTGGTCTTCGGGTCGCGGCCCTGGCGCACGACGCGGCGCATGAGGTCGCGCTCGGTGAAGATGCCGGCCATCTTGCCGGCGGCGTCGCGCACGAGGACGGAGCCCAGCCCCTTCTCGTCCATGAGGGCCACGGCCTCGGAGACGGTGGCCGTGGAGGCCACGGAAAGCAGGTTGGGGCTCGACTTGCCCTTCAGCACGTCGCCCACGGGACGATCGATCATTTCTCCTCCTCCGGGAACCGTTTTCGAGTGCGTCAATCCTACCCCGGAAGGCGCAAACTGAGGAGACTCGGAGGCCCGAATCCGTGAGTCGCGAGAAGAAGACCGACACCGACCGCCGCCGAGCCCTGCAGGGGCTCGCCGCCCTGGCGTGTGCGGCCGCCATGCCACGGGGAGCAGCCGCTCCCGCGTCCGTCCACGATCGCGCCATCCCGGCCACCGGCGAGCGCATCCCCGCGGTCGGCATGGGCACCTGGCTCACCTTCGACGTCGCCCCCGGCACGGAGCGCGATGCGCGCCTCGCGGTCCTGCGCGAGTTCTTCTCCGGCGGCGGCGCCCTGCTCGACTCCTCGCCCATGTACGGCTACGCGGAAGCGGCGCTGGGGGAACTCGTCCCGAAAGCAGGACCGGCCCGGGTGTTCAACGCCACCAAGGTGTGGACGCCCACGCGCTTCCTCGGCGTCCGGCAGATGGAGGATTCCTTCCGGCTCTGGGGCGTGAAGCGCTTCGACCTCATGCAGGTGCACAACATGCTCGACTGGGAGACGCACCTCGCCACGCTCA
>PQAI01000180.1 GCA_003105245.1 Betaproteobacteria bacterium
CGGCCGATCCGCTCCGGATCGTTGTCGAGGGCCAGGAGATCCACGTCGGCCAGCTCCAGGAGGTGCCCCGACTTGCCGCCGGGGGCCGCGCAGGCGTCCAGCACCCGCTGGCCGTCGCTCACGTCGAGGAGGGGAGCGGCCAGCTGGGCCCCGGCATCCTGGACGCTGGCGAGGCCCGCGGCGAAGCCCGGGACCTCGAGGACGGGTCTCGGGTCGATCCGCACGGCCATGCCGCCCAGGGGACGGGCTTCGATGCCGGCCTGCGCAAGCGTCTCAAGGTACGCCTCGGGACTCGTCCGGCGTCGGTTGACGCGCAGGGTCATCGGGGGGTGGCGGTTCTCGGCCGCGAGGATCCCCTCCCAGCCGTCGGGGCATTGCTCGCGCAGCTTCTGTACCCACCAGGCCGGAAAGCCGAACCTCACCTCGGGCGACTGCCAGGCCTCCCTGCCCAGATCCTGCTGGCGGCGCAGGAAATTCCTCAGCACGGCGTTCACCAGCCCCCGGGCAGCCGGCTGGCCGAGGCGCTCGGCGGCCTGCACGGCGTGGTCGACGATCGCATAGGGCTTGGCGCGCGTGAACTGCAGCTGCGCCAGTCCGACCAGGAGGAGGCTTCGCAGGCCCGCGTGCCGCACGGGCGCGAGCAGCAGCTTGCCCAGCTGCGCCTCGAGCAGGCCGAGCGAGCGCAGGCCCTCGTAGCAGATCTCCCGCACGATTGCCCTCTCCCCGGGACTGAGCGACGGGTGCCTGCGGAAGCCTTCCTCGAAGGCCGCGGAGAGGTTCCGCCCGGCGAGGGTGTCGCCGAGGACCGAGGCGGAACAGAGCTGGATGTCGAGCACGGGGCTGCGGGGCCGGCGGCCTCGCGGCCGCGGCGCTCAGGTGGCGACGAGGCCCCGCGCCATCGCGTGCAGGCGCGCGATGCGCTCGCCCGTGTCGGGGTGCGTGCTGAAGAGGCCGGCCACGCCGCCCCCGGACAGGGGGTTCATGATCATCATCTGCGCCGTCGCCGGGTGGGCCTCCGCGACGGCCATGGGAATGCCCTGGGCGTAGCGGTGGATCTTGTCGAGCGCCGAGGCGAGCGCCTGCGGATCGCCGCTGATCTCCGCGCCGCCGCGGTCCGCCTCGAACTCACGGGCTCGCGAGATCGCGAACTGGATGAGCATCGCGGCCAGGGGCGCGACGATCATGACGATGAGCGAGACGACCGGATTGGCGGGCCGGCCCTCGTCGTCGCGGCCGCCGAAGAGCATGCCGAACTGCGCGAGCGAGGAGATGGCCCCGGCGACGGTCGCGGAGATCGTCGAGATCAGGATGTCGCGGTGCTTCACGTGCGCGAGCTCGTGGGCCATGACGCCGCGCAGCTCGCGCTCGCTCAGGATGCGCATGATCCCGGTCGTCGCGGCCACCGCGGCGTTCTCGGGGTTGCGCCCCGTGGCGAACGCGTTGGGCTGGTCCTCGTCGATGAGATAGACGCGCGGCATGGGCAGCCCCGCGCGTTGCGCGAGCTCGCGGACCATCCGGTAGAGGCCCGGGGCGGAAGCCTCGTCGACCTCCCGGGCGGCGTACATCCGCAGGACCATCTTGTCCGAGAACCAGTAGGCCCACAGGTTCATCGCCCCGCCGAGCACGAGCGCGAGGAGCATTCCCTGGGCGCCGCCCAGCATGGCGCCGACCGTGCCGAAGAGGGCGACGATCGCCGCCATCAGGAGGGAGGTCTTCAGCCAGTTGCCGAACATCGTTTCCGTTTCTCCGAGTGAGGAAGCCGCGGGATCGCGGCATCCGCTAGATGCCTTCGACCCCGGGAAATTCAAGCGTTCCCTGCCGTCGCGCTCCCAAGCCGGGCGCCCGCGGGAATCGGCCGGCCCTTCACGAAGTCAACCGCCGGCATTCTTCGCGAGCCGGGCCTTTGCAGGACAGTGAGCACTAACGCATCCTTGCCGCAGGCCACCACCGGGCAATCGCCCTCGAAGCCGATCACCGTCCCAGGCTCGCCTCTTCCGGCCACGGGCCTCGCCTGCCAGATCTTGAGGGGCTCCCCCTCGAGCGCCGTTTCCGCCCCCGGGAAGGGATCGAAGGCGCGGACCTGGCGATCCAGTACGGTAGCGTCGAGACGCCAATCGAGGGGCGCCTCCGCCTTCTCGATCTTGGCGGCGTAGGTCACGCCCTCGGCGGGCTGCGCCCGGGGAACCAGGCTATCGAGCTTCCGGAGCGCTTCCACGATTGCCTCGGCCCCGGCCTGCGCCAACTTCCCGGTGAGGCTTCCCGCCGTCTCCGCCGGAGCGATGGGCACCCGGGTTTCCAGAAGGACCGGCCCGGTATCGAGCCCGGCTTCCATCTGCATGATCCCCACCCCGGATTCGGTGTCGCCCGCCTGGATCGCCCGCTGGACCGGCGCGGCGCCACGCCAGCGTGGCAACAGGGACCCATGGATGTTCAGGCACCCGCGCGCCGGGATAGCAAGCACTGACTTCGGAAGGATCAGTCCGTAGGCGGCAACCACCATCACTTCCGGCCGTGCTGCCTCGATGACGGCGACGGCCTCGGGGTCCTTGAGCGTGGCAGGCTTGGCCACGGCCAGCCCCAGGGTGGACGCCAGCTCCGCGACGGCACTGGGCCTGGATTTGAGTCCGCGACCCGACGGCCGATCGGGCTGGGTCAGGACGAGCGCGATGTCGTGCCCCGCGGCATGCAGGGCGCCCAAGGCTCGGGCGGCGAACGGGGGAGTGCCGGCGAAGACGAGGCGCAAGCGGAAGGCTAGGCCGCCTTGCGCTGGCGCTTCTTGAGCTTGGCGCGGATGCGGTTCTGCTTGAGCTCCGAGAGGTGCTCCACGAAGACCTTGCCCTGCAGGTGCTCCATCTCGTGCTGGATGCACACCGCCAGCAGGCCGGAAGCATTCAGCGTGAACCGGGCTCCGTTCTCGTCCAGGGCCGTCACGGTGACGCTGTCGGCGCGCTCGACGTTCTCGTAGATCCCCGGCACCGAGAGGCAGCCCTCCTGGTTGAGCGCGAGGCCCTCCCGGCGGATGATCTCGGGGTTGATGAACACCCGAAGGTCGGTCCGGTCGGGGGTCACGTCGATGACGATCACCTGTTGGTGAACGTTCACCTGCGTGGCGGCGAGCCCCACCCCTTCGGCGGCATACATGGTTTCCGCCATGTCCGAGACGAGCTTGCGGGTAGCCGCGTCGATCTTCTCGACGCGCGCCGCCGGCAGATGCAGCCTCGGGTCGGGGTACTGGAGGATCTCGAGAATGGCCATAAATGCTTGCGAATAGAACGGATTAAGCGCAGAATTTACCGCACTACTTGAAAAAGGGGACGCAACCCTTTTTCAGAATATGGGTTCTGCGCCCCATATCAAGAGAGAGAGCCGCGATGCGAAAGCTCATTATAGCGTTAGTCGTCGCTTCGGCCAGTTTGGTTCCGGGACTCGCCTCGTCACAGGCCACCGCCCCCGCGGCAGCCTCGATGAGCGACCTCCAGGCCGACGCCCCCTCGGAGTACACGGTCCAGAAGGGCGATACGCTCTGGGCGATTTCCGGCAAGTTCCTCAAGGAGCCCTGGAAGTGGCCGCAGCTCTGGCAGATGAACCGGGACCAGATCAAGAACCCGCACCTCATCTACCCGGGCGACATCCTCAAGCTCGACCGCTCCGGCCTGTCGCCGAGCCTGTCGCTCGTCGGTGGCAGCGGGGGTGCCGCCGTGGCGGAGGGCAACGTCGTGCGCCTGCAGCCGCGCACCCGTACCGAGGCGTTGTCCACCGCCGTGCCCACGATTCCCGGCGCGGCCATCGGTCCCTTCCTCACCCAGCCTCTCGTGGTCGAGACCGGCACGATGGATTCGCTGCCGCGCATCGTGGCCACCGAGGAGGAACGCGTGATCGTGGGTGCCGGCAACATCGCCTACGTCTCGGGCCTGAATTCGGGTGACGGCATCAACTGGCAGATCTTCCGTCCGGGCGAGACGCTGACCGATCCCGAGACCGGCGAAGCGCTGGGCCTGGAGGCGGTGCACGTGGGTGACGCCCGCGTGAAGCGCTTTGGCTCACCGAGCACCATCGAGATCACGCGCGCCAAGCTGGAGATCAACCAGGGCGACCGCCTGATGCCGGCGCGCGAGGGAACCTTCCCCGCGTACGTGCCGCACGCCCCCGACAAGCCAATCCGCGGCCAGATCCTGTCGGTGCGCGGAAGCGTCGCCGACATCTCGCAGTACTCGATCGTGTCGATCAATCGCGGCTCCCGCGACGGCATCGAGGTCGGCCACGTGCTCGCGTCCGTGCGCCGTGGCGACCAGCTCGTCCGCGAAACGCGCACCTCGCTCTTCAGCGACCTCTTCGGCTTCGGGCCCAAGACCGTCGAGGTGAAGCCCGTCTCGCCGGTCCCCGACACGGTCATCGCCGGCGCCGACCCGAAGGAGCAGCCGATCATCGCCGTGCGCGGCGACGAGCGCGTCCTGCTTCCCGACGAGCGCAGCGGCCTGGTCTTCATCTTCCGCACCTTCGAGAAGGTTTCGTACGGGATGATCCTGAAGAGCGTGCGCCCGATCTCGGTCGGCGACGTGGTGCAGACGCCCTGACCTTCCCCTTCGGCCGATTGCGCGAGTGGGGGCTTCGGCCCCCACTTTCGTTTTCGGCCCCGTCAGCCCAATCCGGGCCCCGGCCGTTGTAGGATCACCCCCCCGCTTCGCATCCCTTTCCCGGACTCCCTTGCGCCACGACGCCGCCGAATGGCTTCGCCTCTGCCTCGTACCCGGCATCTCCGGGTCGTCGCAGCGCGCCCTGCTCCGGGCGTTCGGAAGCCCCGCGGCCGCCCTCGATGCCTCACGCGCCGCGGTGGCGGCCGTCTCCGGACAGGCAGTGGCCGATGCGCTGGCGGCCGGCCCCCCGCCCGGGCAGCTCGACGCGGCGCTCTCCTGGCTCGAGGCTCCGGGCCGCCACCTGCTCGCGCTGGGCGACGAGGAATATCCGCGCAGCCTCCTCGAGATCCCGGATCCGCCCACGGTCCTCGGCGCCCTCGGCAATCCCGCGCTCCTGGCGCGGCCCGCGATCGCCGTCGTGGGCAGCCGCAACGCCACCCGGCAGGGCGCCGTGGACGCCCACGAGTTCGCCCTCGCCCTCTCMCGTCGCGGCTACGTGATCGCGAGCGGCCTCGCGGTGGGGATCGACGCCGCGGCCCATCGGGGCGGCCTCGCCGGGCCCTCGTCGACGATCGCGGTCGTGGGCACGGGCCTCGACCGCGTGTATCCGGCCGCCAATCGCGGGCTCGCGCACGAGATCGCGGGCCGCGGCGTCCTGGTGTCGGAGTTCGCGCTCGGGACGCCGCCCCTCGCGGCCAACTTTCCGCGCCGCAACCGCATCATCAGCGGGCTCACGCGCGGCGTGCTCGTCGTCGAGGCCGCCGTCGCGAGCGGCTCGCTCACCACGGCCCGCCTCGCGCTCGAGCAGGGCCGGGACGTCTTCGCCATTCCCGGATCGATCCACTCCCCGCTCTCGAAGGGCTGCCACTGGCTGATCAAGCAGGGCGCGAAGCTCGTGGAATCGGCCGAGGACCTCCTCGCGGAGATCGAGGGGACGGCCGCGCCCGAGTCGCCGGCGCCGCGAGACCCCGACCCCGTCGCCGAACCCCTCCTCGAGGCCCTCGGCCACTCGCCCGCGAGCCTCGACGCCCTGGCGCTTCGCACCGGCGAAGCCGCTTCCGCCCTCGCCGCCGAGCTCACCCGTCTCGAGCTCGCCGGCCGCATCGAAAGGCTTCCCGGCGGGCTCTACCGCCAACTTGCTGTACCCTGATCGCCGCAAACGGGGCCCGAGACCCCGCGTTATAGAATCCCCGCAAAGAACGAACCGCTCCCATGGCCTCACACCTGCTCATCGTCGAGTCGCCCTCGAAGGCGAAGACGCTCAAGAAGTACCTCGGCAAGGATTTCGAGATCCTGGCCTCCTATGGCCACGTCCGCGACCTGGTGCCGAAGACCGGCGCCGTCGACCCGGACGACGATTTCCGCATGAAGTACGAGGTCATCGACCGGAACGCGAAGCACGTCGACGCGATCGCCAGGGCGGTGAAGGACGCCGACACGATCCTCCTCGCCACGGACCCGGACCGCGAGGGAGAGGCCATCGCCTGGCACCTCTCGGAGATCCTGAAGGGCAAGCGCTCGCTCAAGGGCAAGACGCTCAAGCGCGTGGTCTTCTACGAGATCACGGAGGGCGCCGTGAAGGACGCGGTGAAGCACCCGCGTGACATCTCCATGGAGCTCGTGAACGCGCAGCAGGCCCGCCGCGCGCTCGACTACCTGGTGGGCTTCAACCTCTCGCCGCTGCTCTGGAAGAAGATCCGCCGGGGGCTTTCGGCCGGGCGCGTGCAGAGCCCGGCGCTTCGCCTCATCGTCGAGCGCGAGATCGAGATCGAGAACTTCAAGTCGCGCGAGTACTGGTCCATCCACTTCGACTCCGAGAAGGCGAAGACCCCCTTCTCCGCGAGGCTCACCCACTTCAAGGGCGAGAAGCTCGACCAGTTCTCCGTCGGCGACGCGGCGCGCAACGCCGAGATCACCGGCTTCCTCGAGTCCCACGGCAAGGGCGCCGCGCGCGTCTCCGAGATCGAGAAGAAGCGGAAGCTCCGCTCGCCCGCGCCACCCTTCACCACCTCGACGCTGCAGCAGGAGGCGGTGCGCAAGCTCGGCTTCTCGACGGACCGCGCGATGAAGGTCGCGCAGAGCCTCTACGAAGGCGTCTCGCTCGGCAAGGCCGTCACCGGCCTCATCACCTACATGCGCACCGACTCCGTGAGCCTGTCGAAGGAGGCCGTCGCCGAGATCCGCGGCTACATCACGAAGAACTTCGGTTCCGACTACCTCCCGAAGTCCCCCGTGGCCTACAAGAGCACGGCCAGGAACGCCCAGGAGGCGCACGAGGCCATCCGGCCGACCTCGATCGCGCGCACCCCGGAGTCCGTGGCGCCCTTCCTCAACGACGAGCAGCGCAAGCTCTACGAGATGATCTGGAAGCGGGCGCTCTCCTGCCAGATGACGCCGGCCAAGTTCGACACCGTCGCCGTGGACTTCACGGTCGGCGGAGCGGGCAATGTCTTCCGGGCCACGGGCCAGACGATGGTCTTCCCGGGCTTCTACGCCGTCTACCACGAGGACGACGACGACGTGGTGGAGGAGGAGGACAAGCGCCTTCCCGCGCTCGACAAGGGCGACACGGTGCCCATCCTCAAGCTCTACGGCGAGCAGCACTTCACCCAGCCGCCGCCGCGCTACTCGGAGGCGAGCCTCGTGAAGGCGCTCGAGCAGTACGGCATCGGCCGGCCCTCGACCTACGCCTCGATCATCTCCACGCTCGTGAACCGCGAGTACGTCGTGCTGGAGAAGAAGCGCTTCCAGCCCACCGACGTGGGCCGCGTGGTGAACAAGTTCCTCACCGAGCACTTCGCGCACTGGGTGGACTACGAGTTCACCGCCAAGCTGGAGAACGAGCTCGACGACATCTCCAACGGCAAGGAGGAGTGGGTCCCCGTCCTCGAGCGCTTCTGGAAGGACTTCTCGGCCCAGGTCGGGGAGAAGGAATCCGTCTCCCGCAAGGACGTCACCCAGGAGGTGCTCGACGAGCAGTGCCCGAAGTGCAAGGCGCACAAGCTCACCATCCGCCTCGGGCGCCGGGGCCGCTTCATCGGCTGCTCGGGCTATCCGGAGTGCGACTACACCCGGAACCTCGACGGCAGCGGCGACTCGGCCGAGGGCCCGGCCAAGCGCGACATCGGGATCGACCCGAAGACGAAGAAGGCCATCCAGCTCCTGCAGGGTCCCTTCGGCTGGTACTTCCAGCTCGGGGAGCCCGAGGGCGACAAGAAGCCCAAGCGCGTGTCGCTGCCCAAGAACATCGCGCCCGAGGCCGCCACGCTCGAGGTCGCGCTCAAGATGCTGGCGCTGCCGCGCGACCTCGGCGCGCATCCGGAAACCGGCAAGAAGGTGGTGGCCGCCATCGGGCGCTTCGGCCCGTACGTGAACCACGACGGCCACTTCAAGTCGATCCCGAAGGACGAGAACGTCTTCGACATCACCCTCGAGCGGGCGGTGGCCCTGCTCAAGGAACCCAAGAGCCCCGGCGGGCGCGGGGCGCTTCGCGTCCTCGGCAAGCACCCCGAGGACGGCCAGTCGGTGTCGCTCTACGCCGGGAAGTACGGCCCCTACGTGAAGCACGGCAAGGTGAACGCCACGCTTCCCGACAAGGACGCGATCGCGACCGTCACGCTCGAGGAGGCCCTGGCGCTTCTCGCGGCCAAGTCGAAGGGAAAAAAGACGAAGGTCGTTCGCGCCAGGAAAAAGGCCGCGTAGCCTCGCGGCCCGCGGCCTTTCCGGAAGCCT
>PQAI01000181.1 GCA_003105245.1 Betaproteobacteria bacterium
AGATGCTCGAGCACGCGGTGAAGAGCCTGCGGGCCGGCCGCGAGCCCGACCTCGCTCGCCCCGTCGCCGTCGCCACGGAGGTGAACCTGCACGCCCCGGCGCTCCTGCCGGAGTCCTACTGCGGCGACGTGCACGAGCGGCTGGTGATCTACAAGCGCCTGGCCAACTGCGCCACGGCCGAGGAGCTCGAGCGCCTGACCGAGGAACTCGTCGACCGCTTCGGCGACCTCCCCGAGCCCGCGCGCGTGCTGCTCGAGTGCCACCGCCTGCGCATCCTGGGCGCGCCGCTGGGCGTGGYGCGGGTCGACGCGGGGCCGACGGCCATCGTCGTGCAATTCGTCGCCGACCCGGCCGTCGACGGCCGGCGCATCATCGAGCTGGTGCAGGCGGGGGGGCCCTACCGCYTGCCCGGCCCGGACMGGGTCCGCATCGAGCGCGCCCTGCCCGACTTCCGCGCCCGCGCGACCGAAGTGCGCCAGTTCCTGGGGAAGGTCGCGAGGCCATGACCGCGATGCACCTCGTCGTCCAGGGCGACGAAGTCGCCACCCCCGACCTGAAGGCGCTCGCCTCCCTCGCCCGCGCCCGCTCGATCGAACGCCTCACCGGCAAGGCCTTCCGCATCGCGCACGCCGACCCGGCGGCCCGGGAGGCGGTCGCGGCCCACTGCGAGGCGGCCGCGCTCGACTGGGGCTTCGTCGAGGAGGGGCGCCGGCTCGCCGACTTCGGCCTGCTCGCGCTGGACATGGACTCGACGCTCATCACGATGGAGTGCATCGACGAGATCGCCGACTTCGCCGGGCGCAAGGCCGAGGTCGCCGCCGTCACCGCGGCGGCCATGCGCGGCGAGATCGACTGGGCGCAGAGCCTGAGGAGCCGCGTGGCCGCGCTCGCGGGCCTCGAGGAGGCGGTCCTCGAGCGCGTCTACCGCGAGCGCCTTCGCCTCACCTCGGGGGCCGAGCCGCTGCTGGCGGCCGCGCGCGGCGCCGGGCTCGCCACCCTCCTCGTCTCCGGCGGCTTCACCTACTTCACCGACCGCCTGGGCGCGCGGCTCGGTTTCACGGAAACCCACGGCAACGAGCTCGTGATCGAGGGCGGCCGGCTGGCCGGCCGGGTCAGCGGGCCGCTCGTGGACGCCGACGGGAAGGCCGGGCACGTCGCGCGCCTGCGCGATGCGCTGGGCCTGCCGCGCGAGCGCGTGCTCGCGATCGGCGACGGCGCCAACGACCTGAAGATGATGGGGGAGGCGGGCACGAGCATCGCCTTCCGCGCCAAGCCCGTGGTGCGAAGCCGCGCGTCCTACGCGCTCTCGCACGTGGGCCTGGAGGGCGTGCTCGCCCTCTTCCCGGCCTAGCCTTGCGTGTCGGCGGGCGGCGCGGGCCGCGCGAAGTACACGTAGGCGCCCTGCGGCACCTTCGCGGCCTCGCGCTCGCGAAGCGTCTCGAGGTCCTGCGGCCGGTCCCACCAGGTGGCGCGGTTGCGCGCGCGCAGCTCGCGCAGCTCGGGGTGCTGGTCGTGGAGGTCCCGCAGGAACCGGGTGGCTTCGGACTCGTAGGCCATGGCGTCGGTCTTCCGGCCGGCGTGGAGGTGCCGGGGCCGCGATGGTAGCACGCCGCGCGAGCCGCGCGTTTGCGCCTGCCGTCTCGCACGGGGGATAATCCGCGGTCCGTCCGGCCCTCGTCCCGCGATGCGATTCTCCTACCCGCGCTCCTTCCTGTCGCTGCTGCTCATCGGCTTCACGATCGTCGCCGCCCCCCTCGTGTTCGCGCTCTTCGCGAACGCCGTCGCCTTCGAGCGCCTCGCCGCCCTCTCCGAGCAGGCGGTCCTGGGCGCCGTGAAGGCCACGCAGGCGAGCCGCGCGCTCACCGCCCACATCGCCTCGCTCGAGCGCACCGCCCGCCAGTACGCCGTGGCGGGCGAGCCGCCCTTCCTCGAGGCCTACCGCTCCAACCGGGCCGCCTTCGCCGCCACGCTGCGCTCCATCGACGAGATGGCGCTCTCGGAGCCGCAGCGCGCCGAGTCCGCGGCGATCGCGAGGCTGGAGGAGCAGATCCACGCGGCGCTCTCCACCACGGCGCCCTCGCCCGACCTCTCCATCCGCCTCGCGGCCGATTTCGCGCGCCTGTCGGGAAGGTCGCAGACCCTGGTGGCGCTGGGCGACCGCGTGATCGACGAGAACATCGAGCGCCTGCGGGCGCAGGCCGTGAAGTCGCGCAGCAACGTCTTCTGGCTCATGGTGGCGCTCATCCCGACCGCGATCCTGCTCATCGCGAGCTTCACCTTCCTCATCGCGCGCCCAATCAACCAGGTGAGCTCGGGGATCCGCCGCCTGGGCGACGGGGAGTTCGCCCGCGCGATCGCGATCGAGGGCCCCGGCGACATGGTGCGCCTCGGCGAGCAGCTCGACTGGCTGCGCCGGCGCCTGGTCACGCTCGAGGAGCAGAAGACGCGCTTCCTGCAGCACATCTCGCACGAGCTGAAGACCCCGCTCACCGCCCTTCGCGAGGGCTCCGACCTCCTGTCCTCCGGGGTGGTGGGCAACCTCAACGCCGAGCAGCTCGAGATCGCGCGCATCCTGCGCGAGAACTCCATCGAGCTGCGCAAGCTCATCGAGGGGCTCCTCAACTACAGCGCCGTGCACGCCCAGGCCTCGTTCCTCGACGCGAAGATCGTGCAGCTGCGCGACGTCGTGAAGCGCGTGGTGAACGACCGCAAGCTCGCGATGGTGTCCCGGGGCCTGCGCCTGGACGTGAACTGCGAGAGCGTCACCGCCTACTGCGACGAGGAGAAGGTGCGGGTGATGCTCGACAACCTGCTGTCCAACGCGGTCAAGTACTCCCCCGAGCGCGGCCTCGTCACCGTCAAGGTCTACAAGGATCGCGGCGAGGCCGTCTTCGAGGTGGCCGACGAGGGCCCCGGCATCCCTGTCCCAGAGCGCGAGAAGGTGTTCGAGGCCTTCTACCGCGGCACGGATGCGCCGATCGCGGCCATCAAGGGCAGCGGGCTCGGCCTTTCGATCGTCAAGGAGTACGTGCAGCTGCACAAGGGCCGGGTCGAGATCCTCGACGGCCCCGGCGCGCGCTTCCGCATCCGGATCCCGCGCCGGCGCGACAGCGGCGAGGAGGCCGCTTGAGGGCGGTACTGCTGGCTGCGGTGCTGGCCACCGGGTGCGCGACGGTGCCGCCCCCGGCCGCTCCGCCGCCGGCGCCCGCGGCACCGGTGGAGCACACCGCCAGCCGCCTGCTCGCCTCGCTCGCCCGCCTCCTCGCGCTGGACGCGGGCGGGCTCGCTTCCGAGATCGCGCGCCGGCGCGCCGAGGTCGCGGCCGCGCCCGGCGACCTCGAGCGCGTGGAGGCGGCGATGGCCGCCGCGATGGCGCCGGCGCCCGACGACGACCTGGTCCTGGCCCTGGTCGCCCCCGTCCTCGCCGCGTTTCCCCCCGCGGAGCCGGAACTGCGCGCGATGGCAGGGTTCTTGCAAGGCATGGCTTCCGAACGCCGGAAGCTCCGAGAGGGACTGGCAGCGGCCCAGGCCGGGTCGCGCGAGGACCGCCGGGAGGCCCAGGCCCAGCGCAGCCGCGCCGAAGCCCAGCAGGAACGGGCCGACCGCCTGCAGGCCAAGCTCGAGGCGCTCACCAACCTGGAAAAGAGCCTCGCCGACCGCCCCCATGCTGACGATACCGACCGCCGCACCCGCTAGGATCCCTCCCGCTCCCATGCCCGCCGAAGGCCGCGCCTCCCTGTTGCTCGTCGACGACGACCCGGACCTGCTGCGGCTGCTGGCCATCCGGCTGAAGGCCAACGGCTACGCCGTGAGCGCGGTGGACAGCGGACCCAAGGCCTTGGCCGCCATTTCCGCCTCCCGCCCGGACGTCGTGCTTTCCGACCTGCGCATGAGCGGCATGGACGGGATGGCGCTCTTCCAGGAGATCCAGGCCTCCTACCCGGGCCTGCCGGTCATCATCCTGACGGCGCACGGCACGATCCCAGACGCGGTGGCCGCGGTGAAGCGCGGCGTGTTCGGCTATCTCACCAAGCCCTACGACGCCGACGAGCTGCTGGCGCAGATCGCGCGCGCCCTGGCCCTGCACGGCGGGGCCAAGGGGCGCACCGGCGGGGGACAGGCCTGGCGCGAGGAGATCGTCACGCGCTCCTCGCTCATGGAGGACGTCCTTTCGCGCGCGCAGCGCGTGGCCGCCGGGGATGCGAGCGTGCTCATCCAGGGCGAGAGCGGCACCGGCAAGGAGCTCCTCGCGCGCGCCATCCACCGCGCGAGCCCGCGCGCCGGCCAGCCGTTCGTCGCGATCAACTGCGGCGCCATCCCCGAGACGCTCCTGGAAAGCGAGCTCTTCGGCCACACCAGGGGGTCGTTCACCGGCGCCATCGCCGACCACCGCGGCCTCTTCGTGAGCGCGGACAAGGGCACGCTCTTCCTCGACGAGATCGGCGACATGCCGCTCGCCCTGCAGGTGAAGCTGCTGCGCGTGATCGAGACCCGCGAGGTGCGCCCGATCGGCGCCTCGCGCTCGATCCCCATCGACGTGCGCATCATCTCCGCCACCCACCGCGACCTGGCGCGGGAGAAGGACACCGGCGGCTTCCGCGAGGACCTCTACTACCGCCTCAACGTCGTGAACCTGCGCCTGCCCTCGCTCGCCGAGCGGCCCGAGGACATCGCGCTGCTGGCGCGCCACTTCCTCGCGTCGATGGCGTCGCGCTACGGGCGCGAGAAGGCCTCCTTCGCCCCCGAGGCCCTGGAGCTGCTGGGCAAGGCGAAGTGGCCCGGCAACGTGCGCCAGCTCTACAACGTGGTCGAGCAGTCGGTGGCGCTCTGCCCCACGGAGGTGATCCCCGCCGTCTTCGTCGAGCAGGCGATCCAGGTCGAGATGCACGAGATGACCTCGTTCGAGGACGCGAGGAAGCGCTTCGAGCGCGACTACCTCACGCGCCTCATGAAGCTCACCCACGGCAGCGTCACGCAGGCCGCCCGCCTCGCGCGGCGCAACCGCACGGAGTTCTACAAGCTGCTGCAGCGCCACGGCATCGAGGCCGCGATGTTCAAGCCGGCTCCCAAATGAGAGCCCGCCTGTCTCCGGCCGGAGACAATCCTTATTGTCGGGAATCAATGCGTTAGCATATGCAGGGACGAAACTGTCGTCCTGCGGCGACAGCCGTCGCGGTCACCGCCCCCGCCCGCCGGTGCAGGCTTACAGGTAAGCGACTGAAATGACGGGAAAAGTTGGAATTGGCATCACGCTTGCAAGGTGACGGGCTGAATCATCTCGCCGCGGCTTCCTGAAGCCCCGGCACCGGCCGCAAGCCGGTGGGTTTCTCCTCCAGTTTCAAGAGTGCGCCTTGTGGGGCAGGTTCTCCTGCCCCTTTTTTTTTCGCCCGCGGCTACTTGCGCGCCTCGAGCATCAGGCGGGTCTCCTCGATGGTGTTGTTGCGCTCCCGCGCGATCACCTGGAAATCGGCCGGCGCCAGCCGCCCCTCGGCGAGCTGTGCCCGGTAGGGCTCGGCCGGCACCTCCTGGTAGGCGACGATCCGGAAGTCCACGCCCCAGTGCAGCGCGAGCGGCGTGTTCGAGTAGCCGCCGGCCTGCCAGGCGAGGCACTTCTCGCGGTCGAAGAGCGACATGAGCTGGGCGGTGATCGCCCGCACGTGCGTGGGATCGCTCAGGAAATTGTCGTGGCGCGGATGCGGCACCACGACCTCGACCCGGGCGCCCGGCGCGCAAACCCGGTAGAGCTCCTGGATGACCCGCCGGAACGTGTCCGGGTCGGCCCCGAGGTGCTCCAGAACGTGGACGAGCAGGACGTGCTCGGCGACGGAGTCCCCCCAGGGCCAGGGAAACGACTCGAGGTCGGCTCGCAGATCGGGCTCGCCCTCCTTGTCGACGTTGACGTATCCGGCGACCTTTCGCGAGCCGCAACCGAGGTTGAGCCTGATGAGTTGCGTCCCTGCCACGACCTGCGCCATGCCGCCCTCCCGGGAGTCGATCCGCCATTAACGCCGATCGGGGCCCGGCGCGCCATGCTTCCCGGCGAGGGCCGGGGGTATATAAGCCACGGTTGATATATGTCAGGTTGCTGCGCCGCAGCAGGAGTCCAATGGACGCCATCGGGCGCCCGTCGCGCGGCTTCCCTGCCGGCGGCGAGCGCGCCCCGCCATCCACTTCGCTTGCAAGGAGTCGTCATGATACTGCGCACGATCGCGGCCCTGGTCACCCTCGGGTTCGCTTCCGCCACCCTGGCCCAGGCGCCCGCCGCCCCCGCGGCCAGGAAGAACATCCCGATGTTCTGCACCAACTGCCACAAGGCCGACGCGAACGAGGTCTTCGGCGCCTTCGAGGGCGCCGCCTTCAAGTCGCAGTCCATCCAGTTGAAGATCGACGGCGCGACCGAGATCGTGCGCTTCGACAAGAACGCCCTGAAGGTCATCGACGCGGGCGAGCCGAAGAAGCCCGAGGCCCTCTCCGACATCCGCAAGGGCCACGAGACGAAGATCGCCTTCGTGGAGAAGGACGGCGTCAAGACCGCCACCGAGATCCGCTTCAAGGGCCCGATCAAGATCGCCCCCGAGAAGCTGGTGAAATACGACGAGGTCGCGGCCCTGGTGGCCAAGGGCCCCGAGGCCGGCAACTACATGCTGGTCGACTCCCGGCCGCTGCCCCGCGTGCAGGAAGGGACCATCCCGACGGCGGTGAACATCCCGTTCTCGACGAAGGGCTTCGACGACCTCGCGAGGAAGATGCTGCCGGCGGACAAGGCCAAGCGCGTCATCTTCTTCTGCCAGGGCATCACCTGCATGCTGAGCCCCAATTCGCTGCGCCGCGCCGAGGCGATGGGCTACACGAACCTGAAGGTCTACCGCGAAGGCTGGCCGGAGTGGACCACGAAGAACGTGGGCGTGCTCGCGGCCGCGCACCTGAAGGACGCCTGGATCGCCAAGGCCATTCCGCACGTCCTGATCGACGCGCGCTCCCCGGCCGAGATGCAGGCGGGATTCGTCCCGGGCGCCGTCTCCGTCGAGCCGTCGCGCATCGCGAAGGCCCTGGGCGAGTTCCCGGCGAAGGACCTCAAGGCGCCGATCATGGTCTACGACGGCGGCGACGGGAAGGCGGCGATGACGGTGGCCCAGGCCATCACGAAGGCGGGCTATTCCTTCGTCACCGTGATCCCGGGCGGGTTCGCCGGCTGGAAGGCCGCCGGCTACGACCTCTACGCCGGCCAGGCGAGCACGCGCGTGGCCTACGTGCCCAAGCCGCGCCCCGGCGACATCGGCATCGACGCGTTCAAGGCGCTCGCCGCCACCACGCCCGCCGACACCCTCATCCTCGATGTGCGCAACCAGGACGAGGCCAACGCCGGCATGATCAAGGGCGCCAAGCTCATCCCCGACGAGGAGCTGCTCTCGCGCCTGGGCGAGCTGCCCAGGGACAAGCGCATCGTCGCGCACTGCGCCACGGGCGTGCGCGCCGAGATGGCCTACCACAAGCTCAAGGAGAAGGGCTACAACGTCGCCTTCGTGAAGGGCGACATCGCGATCGACAAGTCCGGCAAGCTCACGATCACGCCGAACTGAGCCGGGCGGCGGACACTCGAAGGGCGGGGAAACCCGCCCTTCGTCCTTTCACTACTCCACTTCCTCGATCCAGGCCATCTGGATCGCCTCGAGAATCTTCTCGCCGGAGCGGTCCGGCGAGTCGCTGAAGCCCTCGAGCCCCATCACCCACTGGTGCAGGTCGGTGAAGCGGATCGTCTTCGGGTCGATGTCGGGATGCTTGTCGGCGAGCGAGACGGCGATCCTGCGCGTGTCGGTCCATTTCATCGCTTTCCCTCCGAAACCTGGTTGATCGTGTACCTGGGAATCTCCACCGTCAGCGGCTCGTCGCCCACCTTCGCCTGGCAGGAAAGTCGCGAGGTGAATTCCAGGCCCCACGCCTTGTCGAGGAGGTCGTCCTCCTTGTCGCTCGCCGGCTCCAGCGAGTCGAAGCCCTCGCGCACGATCACGTGGCAGGTGGTGCAGGCGCAGGACTTCTCGCAGGCGTGCTCGATCTCGATGCCGCGGGCGAGGAGGTTGTCGCAGAGGGTGGTCCCGGGCTCGGCGTCGAACTGCGTGCCCTGCGGGCAGAGCGCCTCGTGCGGCAGGACGGTCACGCGCGTCATTTCGTCGGCACCTCGTCGAGGCGGCGGCCCGCGAGCGCGCGCGAGACGGAACGGTCCATGCGGCGCGCCGCGAAGGACTCGCTCGCGCGGTTGAGCGACTCCACGGCCGCCTTGAGCCCGCGGTGGTCCGTGCCCCGGCGCGCGGCATCCAGCGAGGCGATCCCGGCCTCCAGCGCCGCGCGTTCCTCGCCCGAGAGGAGGTCCCCGTCCTGCTCCAGCGCGGCGCGCAGCGCCGCGGCCAGGCCTTCGGCCTCCACGCGCTGCTCGGCCAGGGCCCTCGCGTCGCGGTCGGCCTGCGCGTGCTCGAAGCCGGCGCGCAGCATCGTGGCCACCTCGTCGTCGGTGAGGCCGTAGGAGGGCTTCACCACCACCGAGGAGGCCACCCCCGTCGTCTTCTCGCGCGCGGAGACCGACAGCAGCCCGTCGGCGTCCACCTGGAAGGTGACGGCGATGCGCGCCGCACCCGCCACCATGGGCGGGATGCCGCGCAGCTCGAAGCGGGCGAGCGAGCGGCAGTCGGAGACGAGCTCGCGCTCGCCCTGCACGACGTGGATCGCCATGGCCGTCTGGCCGTCCTTGAAGGTGGTGAACTCCTGGGCGCGCGCCACGGGAATGGTGGAATTGCGCGGGATGACCTTCTCCACGAGCCCGCCCATCGTCTCCAGCCCGAGCGAGAGGGGGATCACGTCGAGGAGCAGCCAGTCGTCGCCCGGCGCGCGGTTGCCCGCCAGCGCGTTGGCCTGGATGGCGGCGCCGAGCGCCACGACCTGCTCGGGGTCCAGGTTCACCAGCGGCTCGCGGCCGAAGAACTGCGCCACGGCGCGCTGCAGGTGGGGCATGCGGGTCGCTCCGCCCACGAGCACCACGCCGTCGACCTGCGACACGGCGAGCTTCGCGTCGCGAAGCGCCTTGCGCGTGGGGCCGAGCGTGCGCTGGACGAGGGGCGCGGAGATCTCCACGAACTCCCGCCTCGTGAGGCCCAGGTGAAGCTGCTGGCCCCAGGTGAGCGTGACCTGCGCGTCGGCGGATTCCTGCGTGGTGAGGCGCTCCTTCACCTGCCGCGCGGCCGCGAGCAGGCGCCGCGTGTCGCGGCCCGAGGCGTCCGCCAGCCCGTGCGTGACCCGCCAGTGCATGGCGATGGCCTGGTCGAAGTCGTCGCCGCCCAGGGCGGAATCGCCGTTGGTCGCGAGCACCTCGAAGACGCCGCGCGTGAGCCGCAGGATGGAGATGTCGAAGGTGCCGCCGCCCAGGTCGAAGATGGCGAAGGTCCCCTCGGAGGCGTTGTCGAGCCCGTAGGCGATGGCGGCCGCCGTGGGCTCGTTGAGCAGGCGCAGCACGTTGAGCCCCGCCAGGCGCGCCGCGTCCTTCGTGGCCTGCCGCTGCGAGTCGTCGAAGTAGGCGGGGACGGTGACCACGGCGCCGTGCAGCTCTCCCCCCAGGCTCTCCTCCGCGCGCACGCGCAGCGCCTTCAGGATGTCCGCCGAGACCTGCACCGGCGAGCGCAGCCCCGCCGCCGTCTCGATGGCGACCATGCCGGGCGCGTCGACGAAGCGGTAGGGAAGCGCGCCGTACTTCGCCACGTCGGCCACGCCGCGGCCCATGAAGCGCTTGACGGAAACGACCGTGTTGGCCGGGTCGTCCGCGGCGCGCGCCTGCGCCCCGTAGCCGACCTCGGCCTCGCCGCCGGCGCCGTAGTGGACGATCGACGGCAGGAGAACCCGGCCTTCGGCGTCGGGCAGGCACTCGGCGGACGAGCTTCGCACCGTGGCCACCAGCGAATGCGTGGTGCCCAGGTCGATGCCCACGGCGAGGCGGCGCTGGTGCGGCTCGGGCGACTCGCCGGGTTCGGAGATCTGCAGGAGGGACATCTCAGGAACGGCCTTTCACCATGGCGTGGCCGTGCGCGCCCTCGGCCATCGCCTCGAGCGCGTCGTCGATCTCGGCCTCGATCTTGTCCAGGAAGCGCAGCTTCCTCACCAGCGAGCAGCCGGCGTCGTAGTTGCGTTCGCCGCCCAGGGCGCGCGCCAGGAGCGACTGCATCTCGCCCCGCTCGGCGTGGATCTCGCGGCGAAGCCCCTCGAGCGCGGCCTCGTCGCGATCCGCGCGCCCCTGCGCCACGGCCTCGCGCCACTCCATCTGCTGCAGGAGGAAGTCCGGCGGCATGGCGGTGTTGGATTCCTCGCCCGTGTCGAAGCCCTTGAGGCCCAGCAGGTAGCGCGCGCGGTCGACGGGGTTGCGAAGCGTCCGGTAGGCCTCGTTGGCCCGCGCCGCCCACTGCATCGCCACGCGCCGCTCGGCCTCGCTCGCCGAGGCGAAGCGGTCGGGGTGCACGCGTCCCTGCAGGTCGCGGTAGGCGCGCTCCAGCGCTGCCGCGTCCAGGGCGTAGGAGACGGGCAGGCCGAGGAGCTCGAAGTGGTTGCGGGAGAATTCGGGCGTCATGGATGCGGAAAGGGGGCGTGCGCCGCCCCCTCCCGTCGCTGGATTTTCGGCTCGCTCCCCGGCCGAGGCCGGCCGGGGAACGGGGTCAGACGTTGAACGACTCCCCGCACCCGCAACGGTCCTTCTCGTTCGGGTTGTGGAACTTGAAGCCCTCGTTGAGGCCCTCGCGAACGAAGTCGAGCTCCGTGCCGTCGAGGTAGGCGAGGCTCTTCGGGTCGATGAGCACCTTCACGCCGTTCGACTCGAACTGGAGGTCGCCCTCCTGCGCCTCGTCGGCGAACTCGAGCTTGTAGGCCATGCCGGAGCAGCCGGTGGTCTTGACCCCGAGGCGAAGGCCGATGCCCTTGCCCCGCTTGGCGATGTAGCGCTGCACGTGCTGTGCCGCGCGGTCGGTGAGCGTCACGGCCATTTCAGTCCGCCGCCTTCTTCGCCGGGTC
>PQAI01000182.1 GCA_003105245.1 Betaproteobacteria bacterium
CGCAGGGCCGAGACGTCGGCCTGGGTGAAGCTCTGGTACTTGCCCACGAGCTGCGCCGGGAAGGCGATGTACTCGATCACGCCCGCCTCGCGCAGCTGCGCCAGCGTGAGCGGCGCCTCGCCGCGCGCGCGCCGCACCGCGTTCACCGTCGCGCAGGCCACGTCGTTGAAGGTCTGCGCCTTGCCGGTGCCGACGTTGAAGATGCCGGAGATCTCGGGGTGGTCGAGGAAGAAGAGGTTCACGCGGACCGCGTCCTCCACGCTCACGAAGTCGCGCACCTGCTCGCCGGGGCCGTAGCCCGCGCTCCCCTCGAAGAGGCGCACGCGCCCGTCCTTCACGTACTGGTTGAAGAAGTGGAAGGCGACGGAGGCCATGCGGCCCTTGTGCGTCTCGCGCGGGCCGTAGACGTTGAAGTAGCGGAAGCCCGCGACCTGCGCGGTCCTCCCGGGAAGGCGGCGGCGCACCACCTGGTCGAACAGGAACTTGGAGTAGCCGTACACGTTGAGCGGTCCCTCGTGCTCGCGGGACTCGCGGAAGACCCGCCCGGCGCCGTAGACGGATGCCGAGGACGCGTAGACGCAGGCGATGTCGAAGCGCTGGCACCAGTCGAGCAGGTCGAGCGAGTAGCGGTAGTTGTTCTCCATCATGTAGCGCCCGTCCGTCTCCATGGTGTCGGAGCAGGCGCCCTGGTGCAGGACGGCGGCGAAGTCCGCGTCGAACTCGTCGGCGCGCACTCGCGCGATGAAGTCCTCCTTGTCCAGGTAGTCCGCGATCTCGCAGTCGGCGAGGTTGGGCATCTTCTCGGCGCGCGTCAGGTTGTCGACCGCGACGATGTCGGTCACGCCGCGCGCGTTGAGGGCCTTCACGATGTTGGAGCCTATGAACCCGGCGGCGCCGGTGACGATGACTTTCACGATGCGGGTCTCCGGATGCTACGGGGAAGCGTCGGCGAGGCTCTCGAGGAGCTCCTCGCGGTGGACGACGGCCGTGCCCAGCTTGCCGACGACGATGCCGGCTGCGTGGTTGGCCACGCGCATCGCCGCGCTCAGGCCGGCGCCGGCCGCCACCATGAGCGAGAGCGTGGCGATGACCGTGTCGCCCGCGCCGCTCACGTCGTAGACCTCGCGCGCGCGCGTGGGCTCGTGGCGCGTCTCGGTGGCGGTGAAGAGCGACATGCCGTCCTCGCTGCGGGTCACGATGAGGGCATCGAGATCGAGCTCCTCCCGCAGCTTCCGGGCACGGCGGACGAGGTCGGCCTCGTCGCTCCAGCGCCCCGCCACCTCGCGGAACTCGCCGCGGTTGGGCGTGAGGAGCGTCGCTCCGCGGTAGCGGGCGTATTCGGAGCCCTTCGGGTCCACGAGGACGGGCTTGCCGTGCTCGCGGGCGAGCCCGATCATGCGGGTCACGTGCGCGAGCCCCCCCTTGCCGTAGTCCGACAGGACGATCGCGTCCGCCTCGTCGACCAGGCGCTCGTACTCGTCGAGCTTCGCCGCGAGCACCTCGTGCCCCGGCGCGCGCTCGAAGTCCACGCGCAGGAGCTGTTGCTGGTGCCCGATGACCCGCAGCTTCACGGTGGTGGAGAGCTCGGGGTCGCGGTGCAGGGAGAACTGGACGCCGCCTTCCGAGAGCACGCGCTCCAGCGCGCGGCCGGCCTCGTCGTCGCCGATGACCGAAAGGAGCGTGACCTTTCCGCCCAGGGCGTCGATGTTGCGCGCGACGTTGGCCGCCCCGCCGGGGCGCTCCTCGACGCGGCGCACGAGGACCACGGGCACCGGCGCCTCAGGCGAGATGCGCTCGACGTCGCCGAACCAGTAGCGGTCCAGCATGACGTCGCCCACCACGAGCACGCGCCGGCCGGCGAAGTCGGGAAGCGTCACCGGGCTCATGGGCGCCCGACCGGGAAGTACTCGAAGCCGTGCGCGCGCACGGCGGCCGGCTCGTAGAGGTTGCGGCCGTCGAAGATGACCGGCGAGGCGAGGCGGCGCTTCAGCTCGTCGAAGTCGGGGCTGCGGAAGGCCTTCCATTCGGTGACGATCACGAGCGCGTCGGCGCCGCCCGCTGCCTCCAGCGCGTCGTCGGCGAAGCGCACGCGCGGCTCGGAAGCGTAGAGGTGCCGGGCCTCGGGCATCGCCACCGGATCGAAGGCCGTGACCGTCGCGCCGCGCTCGAGCAGCCCCTCGATGATCACGCGGCTGGGAGCCTCGCGCATGTCGTCCGTGTTGGGCTTGAACGCGAGCCCCCAGAGCGCGATGTTGCGCCCGGAGAGCGAGTCGCCGAAGCGGCGCACGACCTTCTCCACCAGGACGCCCTTCTGGCGCTCGTTGGCCTCCTCCACCGCGCGCACCACCTTCAGGTCGAGACCGTTCTCCCGGGCCGTGCGCAGCAGCGCGGTCACGTCCTTCGGGAAGCACGAGCCGCCGTAGCCGACGCCGGGATACAGGAAGTGGTAGCCGATGCGCGGGTCGGAGCCGATGCCCTTGCGCACGTGCTCGATGTCCGCGCCCAGCCGCTCGGCGAGCAGCGCCAGTTCGTTCATGAACGAGATCCGGGTCGCGAGCATCGCGTTGGCGGCGTACTTCGTGAGCTCCGCCGAGCGGATGTCCATGACCTGGATGCGCTCGTGGTTGCGCTGGAACGGCGCGTAGAGCTCGCGCATCGCCTCGACCGCGGCCGGGTCGTCGGCCCCGATCACGATGCGGTCGGGGCGCATGAAATCCTCGACCGCGGCGCCCTCCTTCAGGAACTCGGGGTTCGAGACGACGGAGAAGGGAATCCCGGCGCCGCGCGCCGCGAGCGTTTTCGCGACCTCCGCGCGCACCTTGTCGGCCGTGCCCACGGGAACGGTGGACTTGTCGACGATCACCCGCGGCCCGTCCATGTGGCTGGCGATGCCGCGGGCGGCGGCCAGCACGTACTGCAGGTCGGCCGACCCGTCCTCGCCGGGCGGCGTGCCCACCGCGATCATCTGCACGCGCCCGTAGCGCGCGGCCTCGGCGGGGTCGGTGGTGAAGGCGAGGCGCCCGGCCGCCACGCTCGCGCGCACGATCTCGCGAAGCCCCGGCTCGTAGATCGGGATCTCGCCGCCGCGCAGGGTGGCGATCTTGCGCTCGTCGATGTCGAGGCAGAGGACGTGGTTGCCGACGTCGGCGAGGCAGGCGCCGGTGACCAGGCCCACGTAGCCCGTGCCGATGATGGAGACTTTCATGAACGGACCTTCTCTCCCGCGAGCGAGCGGGCGATCTGCTGGAGGGTGGCGGCCGGGTCCGGCGACTGGGTCACGGGCCGGCCGATGACGAGGTAGTGCGCGCCGCGGCGCACGGCCTCCTCGGGGGTGACGACCCGCGACTGGTCGCCCTTCGCCTCTCCCGCGAGGCGGATCCCGGGAGTGACGGTGACGAAGCCGGCGCCGAGCGCCCCGCGCAGCAGGGAGGCCTCCTCGGCCGAGCAGACGACCCCGTCGAGGCCGCTCGCGGCCGCGAGGCGGGCGAGGCGCTCGACGTTTTCCGCGGCGGTGCCCGCGAGGCCCACCTCGCCGAGCTCGGCGTCGGAAAGGCTGGTGAGGATGGTGACGCCGATGAGAAGCGGCGGCCTGGCGAAGGCCGCGACCGCCTCGCGGGCGGCCCGCATCATGGCCGCGCCCCCGCTCGCGTGCACGTTCGCCATCCACACGCCCAGGCGCGCCGCCGCGCGGCAGGCCCCGGCGACGGTGTTGGGGATGTCGTGGAACTTGAGGTCCAGGAAGACCTCGAAGCCGCGCTCGTGGAGCTGGGAGACGACGGCGGGGCCGGCGGAGACGAAGAGCTCCTTGCCGACCTTCACGCGGCAAAGCGACGGGTCCAGGCGCGCCGCGGCGGCGAGCGCGCTGCCTGCGTCCGGGAAGTCCAGCGCGACGATGACGCGCTTACTGTCCAATCTGCATCCTCGCGAGGTGGCGCCCGGCGGTCTCCAGCTCCGCCGTGCGGCGCGGCGGGAAGGTCTCCCAGCCGCCGCAGGCGGGGCACTGCCAGTAGAACTGGCGCGCCTTGAAGCCGCACTGCGAGCACAGGTAGACGGAGAGCGCCTGCGCGTGCGAATGCACGAGCGACTTCATGAGCTGCAGGTCCTGCCGGCGCTCGGGCGGGGCGCGCAGGAGCTCGGCGTCGATGAGGCGGTCGAGCCCCACGAGCGTGGGATTGCGCCGGACCTCGTCGCGGACCAGGCGCCAGGCGGCCTCGTCGCCCTCGTGCTCGGCGCTCGCCTGGTAGACGACGTTGAGGAGGTCCAGGCCGGGATAGCGGTTCTGCAGGCCGCGCAGGAGCGTGAGTCCCTCGCCCGGCCTGCCCAGCGCCTTGTAGCTCTCCACCATGCCCTCGGCCGCGAGGCCGAGGTAGGCCGCGTCCTGGGACTCGATCGCCTTCCACGCGGCGATGGCGTCCTCGTGGCGTCCCTCGCGCGCGAGCCACTCCCCGCGCAGCAGGTTCGCCCGCACGCACTTGCGGTTGGCCTCGAGCGCGCGGTCGAGGAGCGCGTGCGCGGCCGGGTGCCGGCCGTGGATGTTCTCGGTGATCGCGAGCTCGCAGTAGTAGTTGGCGATCTCGCGCTGGTAGTTGCGCCTGGCGCTCGCCTCGAGCCGGCGGGCGGCGCCGATGGCCTTCTCCCAGTCCTTCTCCTGGATGTAGATGTCGAGCAGGTGCCTGTGGACCTCGGGGGAGGCGTCCGACTCGGCCATCTTCTCGAGCACCGACTCGGCGTGTTCGAGGAGCCCGGCCTTGAAGTAGTCCTGCGCGAGCTCGAAGGAGGCCTTGCGCCGCTCCTCCTCCGGGAGGTCCTCGCGGGCCATGAGGTCCTGGTGCATGCGGATGGCGCGGTCGACCTCGCCGCGGCGCCGGAAGAGGCTGCCGAGCGCGAACTGCAGCTCGACCGTCTGCGGGTTCTCCTTGGCCACCTGCAGGAACGACTCGATCGCCTTGTCGGGCTGCTCGTTCAGCAGGAAGTTGAGGCCACGGAAATACGAGGAAGGCATCTGCCGCGATTCCGACAGCAGGCTCTTCAGGTCCACGCGCGCGGCGACCCAGCCCATGCCGAAGAAGACCGGCAGGGCGAGGAGCCACCAGAACTCAAAGTCCATGGGGCTCCCGGGGAGCGGCGCCGGCGGCTTCGGCGGGCGTGCCCGGGTCCGCGGGCGCGACGGCGGGAACCGGCACGGACTTGCGCAGCCGCCCCACCTCGCGGCGCTGGCGCACGACGGTGGGCAGCCACGCGAGAAGCCCGATCACCACGCCCGTCACGAACGCCACCAGCACGATGAACACGAGCGGGGCCTGCCAGGACTGTTCCGGCAGGCCGTGCAGCGTGACGGGCTGGCTGTTGCGCGAGGCGAACCACACCAGCACCAGCACGACCGCGATTCGGACAATCCAGGCGAGCGCTTGCATCGGGGTCGGGTTTCGCGGGCGAAAAAAAAGCGGCAGGTGCATTTTACCCCGCCGCTTCCGGTCTCAGGCCGGCCGAGGCCGGTCATTCATGGGAATCGACCCGTTCGCGCAGCTCCTTGCCGGCCTTGAAGTGCGGCACGTACTTGCGCGGCACCTGCACCTTCTCGCCCGTCTTGGGATTGCGTCCCACCCGCGGCGGGCGGAAGTTGAGGCCGAAACTGCCGAAGCCGCGGATCTCGATGCGATTGCCCGACGCGAGGGTGTGCGCCATCGCGTCGAGCATCGTCTTCACCGCGAGTTCCGCGTCCTTGGGCGCCAGTTGACTGTGCCGCGCGCTCAGCAACTCGATGAGCTGTGACTTGGTCATGGCGTGCGAGTCTCCCCCTTGCATTTTTTTCGCGTTCCGGTCGCGCCGGCTCTCTTATTCCTTCGACCCGCTGCCGAGCTTCGCCTTCAGCAGGGCACCCAGGTTCGTGGTGCCGGCGCTGGCGCTGGACTCGGAGGCCATCTTCTGCAGGGCCGCGGCTTCCTCGGCCGCGTCCTTGGCCTTGATCGACAGGTTGATGGAGCGGTTCTTGCGGTCGATGTTGACGATCACCGCCTCGATCTCCTCGCCTTCCTTGAGGTGGGCGCGGACGTCCTCGACGCGGTCCCGGGAGATCTCGGAGGCGCGCAGGTACCCTTCCACGTCCTTGTCGAGCTCGATCACGGCGCCCTTGGACTCGATCGACTTGACCGTCCCCTTCACGATGTTGCCCTTGTCGTGCACGGTGACGTAGTTGCCGAACGGGTCGCCCTCGAGCTGCTTGATKCCGAGCGAGATKCGCTCGCGCTCGACGTCGATGGAGAGCACCACCGTCTCGACYTCCTCGCCCTTCTTCATCGCCTTGACGGCTTCCTCGCCGGCGGCGTTCCAGGACAGGTCCGAGAGGTGCACCAGGCCGTCGATGTTGCCCGGCAGGCCGATGAACACGCCGAAGTCGGTGATGGACTTGATGGAGCCCTTCACCTTGTCGCCCTTCTTGTGGTTCATCGCGAACTCTTCCCACGGGTTGGGCATGCACTGCTTCATCCCGAGGGAGATGCGGCGGCGGTCCTCGTCGATCTCGAGGATCATGACTTCCACCTCGTCGCCGAGGCTGACCACCTTCGCCGGATGGACGTTCTTGTTGGTCCAGTCCATCTCGGAGACGTGCACCAGGCCCTCGATGCCGCTCTCGATCTCGACGAACGCGCCGTAGTCGGTGATGTTGGTCACCTTGCCGAACAGGCGCGTGCCCTGCGGGTAGCGGCGCGAGATGCCGATCCACGGGTCCTCGCCCAGCTGCTTCAGGCCCAGCGACACGCGGTTCTTCTCGGCGTCGAACTTGAGGATCTTGGCCGTCACCTCGTCGCCCACGGCGAGCACCTCGGTGGGGTGCTTCACGCGGCGCCAGGCGAGGTCGGTGATGTGGAGCAGGCCGTCGATGCCGCCCAGGTCCACGAACGCGCCGTAGTCGGTGATGTTCTTGACGATGCCCTTGACGACCGCGCCTTCCTTGAGCGTCTCGAGGAGCTGCTGGCGCTCGACGCCGGCGGTCTCCTCCATGACGGCGCGGCGCGAGACCACGACGTTGTTGCGCTTGCGGTCGAGCTTGATGACCTTGAATTCCAGTTCCTTGCCCTCGAAGTGCGAGGTGTCCTTCATGGGGCGCAGGTCGACGAGCGAGCCGGGCAGGAAGGCGCGGATGCCGTTCACCATGACGGTGAGGCCGCCCTTCACCTTGCCGGACACGACGCCGGAGATGATCTTGCCGGTCTCGAGCGCGGTGTCGAGCTCGGACCAGGCCGCGAGCTTCTTGGCCTTCTCGCGCGAGAGCTTGGTGGCGCCGAAGCCGTCCTCGAGCGCCTCGATGGCGACGGAGACGAAGTCGCCGGGCTTCACCTCGAGCTCGCCGCGGTCGTTCTTGAATTCCTCGGTGGAGATTGCGCTTTCGGACTTCAGTCCCGCGTTGACGATCACGACGTTCGGATCGACCGAGATGACTTCGGCGGTGATGACCTCGCCCGAGCGCATTTCCTGGCGGGTGAGGCTTTCCTCGAAGAGGGCGGCGAAGCTTTCGGTGGCGGGGGTGGTGGTGGATTGGGACAGCATTGAATTGAGCCTGTGCTTTCGATCGGCACGGCCTCGCGGCCGTGGCTGGTTGGCAAAAAAGCCAATCGGGCGGCGCGATCCCGGGGCGCGCGGAAGGGCCGCGTGCCCTGGAAACCACCTAACCGATTGACACCCTTGGGCTTTCGGCCCCGTCAGGGAGAAAGGAAGCTAATTCCCGGTGCGCTCCCGGTACCACGCGAGGACCTGGTCGACCGCCTGGTCGATGGTGAGTCCCCCGGTATCGAGAAAAAGCGCGTCGGGATAATGCCTTAGCGGTGCCACGGGCCGGTTGCTGTCGCGCGCGTCCCGCAGCCGCAGTTCCTCCACAACGTCCGTCATTTTTGCACACATTCCCTTTTCCATCAACTGCTTATGACGGCGTTCCGCCCGGATGCCGACATCGGCCGTGAGGAACACCTTCAGCACCGCGTCCGGGAAGACCACGGAGCCCATGTCGCGGCCGTCCGCCACCAGCCCCGGAGGCTGGCGGAACCCGTGCTGGCGCTCGAGAAGGGCCCCGCGAACCTGCGGGCTCGCGGCCACCCGCGAGGTGGCGGCGCTCACCGACTCCTCCCGGACGGCCTGGGTCACATCCTCGCCGTCGAGCCATAACCTCCCGTCGCGAAAGGAGATTTCCATCGACCGGGCGGCCGCGGCCAGGGCTCCGGGGTCGTCCAGGGACACGGCGCGCCGCAAGGCCTGCAGGGTGGCCAGGCGATACAGGGCGCCGCTGTCCAGGTAATGGAAGCCAAGCCTGGAAGCCACCCGTTCGGCCACCGTTCCCTTGCCGGAGGCCGACGGACCGTCGATGGCGATGACGGG
>PQAI01000183.1 GCA_003105245.1 Betaproteobacteria bacterium
GCGCCGGTGATCACCACCACCCGTACCGCTTCGTCGGCGGCGATCGCGTCGAGGGTCTTCCCGAGGGCATCGAGGAGGGCGCCCGAGAGCGCGTTGAACTGGCGCGGCCGGTTCAGGGTGAGGAGCGCAACGGCGTCCTCGTCCCGGCGCAGCAACAATTCCGTGTCAGCCTTTGCGATGCCGGGAGGGGCGGTCTCGTTCACGGGCGCTCCGGGACGGCTAGGGAATGCCGAATATTGCGCAGGATTATCGCATTGTTTTCCATGGCAAATGTGCCACCGGAACAGGTATTAGGTCGAATTGCGTGCACGGTGCCCGAAGGAATACCATTGTGGCTGTTGTCCGAGAGCAGCCGGCCGGGTTCTTGCAGGCCCGGACCGGTGGACGAATCTCTGCTGCAGTCCTCCCTTCCATCGCAACAAGAACGAGAGACGCCATGGAACGACGCGCACGCTGGATGACGACCCTTGCCGCCTTTCTCCTGGTCGCCGGCGCCACGCCCGCGCTGGCCAACCCGGAGGCGCTCGAGAGGGCGCGGCGGTTGCTGGTCGAGAACAACCCCAAGCAGGCCTACATGGAGCTCATCAAGCTCGAGGGCCAGCTCGCCGGCAACATCGACTTCGACTACCTGCTGGGGGTGGCCGCCCTCGACAGCGGGAAGATCGACGACGCGATCGTCGCCTTCGAGCGCGTCCTCGCGGTGAACCCCAACCACGCCGGGGCGCAGATGGACCTCGCCCGCGCCTACTTCATGGCCGGGTCCTTCGACCTCGCCGAGGCGGCGTTCCGCCAGTTGGCGGCGTCCAACCCCCCGGCGGTCGCGCAGCAGACCATCAACCGCTATCTCGAGGCCATCGAATCGCGCAAGCGCCAGACGACCCCGGGCTGGTCCGGCTGGGCCGAGCTGGGACTGGGCTACGACGACAACATCACCGGCGTGCCCACGGACTTCGGCGCGGCCGCGCAGCAGTCCTTCGGCATCGTGGGCATCGAGGCCACGGGCAATTCGGTCAAGCGCGACGCCTTCTTCGGCTCCGCGAGCGGCGCGCTCGAGTATTCGCATCCCCTCTCGGGCGGCTGGGGCCTCTTCGGGGGCGGCGAGGCGAGAGGGCGCGGCTACAGCGGCGAGTCCGACTTCAACTCCCTCTATGGCGACCTGCGCGGCGGCGCCGCCCTGAACGACGGCCCGACGCAGTGGAAGTTCGTCGCCGGCTACCAGGCCTTCAACCAGGAGGGCGCGTACACGGGGGAACCCAAGATCACCAACGACCGCAGGTCGGCCTACGCTCAGGGCGACTGGAAGTACATGCTCGACACGAAGACCCAGGTGGGGCTGGGACTGCAGTACTCCCAGGTGCGCTTCCCGACCAACGACGTCGAGGACTTCGACCAGCTCTTCCTGCAGGGCTCGTGGCTGCGCAGCTTCGAGACCAAGGGCGTGCCGCTCATCTACCTCTCGGCCTTCGCGAGCGACGACCGCGCGGTCAACAAGATACCCGGCACCGACATCGACAAGAGCAAGAACCTCTTCGGGATGCGCGGCTACGGGCAGTACTCGCTCTCCTCGACGCTCAACGTCTTCAGCGCGCTCGGCTTCGTCCTGAGGCGCGACAAGGATCCCTTCGCGCGCTCGACCACCGTCGAGGACGGCGAGGACCGCTTCGGCGAGTTCCTGCTCGGCGTGAACTGGCAGTTCCGCAAGTCCTGCGCCGTGCGCGCCCAGTGGTCCTACACGCGCAACGCCTCGAACATCGACCTGTACGACTTCAAGCGCAACGAGGTCTCGACGGCCGTGCGTTGCGACAACTACTAGGGAGACCCGGCAATGCTCCAGCGCAGAAAGCTCGCATCCCTTCTCGTCCTGGCCGGCATCGTCTCCGCCGGACCTGCCTTCGGGCAGAGCGGATCCTTCACGTTCGTCACGGGCGACGTGAGCGTGCAGCGCCGCGACGGGCAGCGCGTGCCGGTCACGCGCGGCGCCCCGGTCAACGCCGGCGACACCATCGTCTCGGGCGACAAGGGCATGGCCCAGCTCACGATGGTCGACCAGGCCAAGATCTCGCTGCGCCCCAACACCCAGTTCCAGATCGAGCAGTACGCCGACCGGCCCGACTCCGACCAGGGCGCGCTCCTGAACCTCGTGCGCGGCACGCTGCGCACCTTCACCGGCCTCATCGCCGCGCGCACCCGCGACCGCTTCCTGATGAAGACCCGGGTGGCCACCGTCGGCATCCGCGGCTCCGGCAACGTGCTCTTCGCGGGCACGGCGGACGATTGCGATCCGTCCAAGGTGGGCGCGGGCAAGGGCTGCGACATCACCGTCAACCACACCATCGAGGGCAGCCACGCGATCACCTTCGGGGATTTCTCCGGACCGGGGCTTCCGCCGCAGCAGGGCGGGGCGCAGACGCTCATCACGGGGCCCGGCCAGACCGTGCTGGTCACCAGCCGCGGCGAGGTGCGCTACATCCCGACGCCGCAATTCATCGCCGCCGCCGCCACCAATCCCACCGGCGCGGACAAGGGCGGGGGAGGCGGGGAATCGGGCGGCAGCACCCGGAACTTCGCCCCGAGCGACAGCAGCGGCTCGGTCACCTCTCAGGGCACCGCCACCGTCACGCCGGTCGGCAACAACGGGCTCGGGTTCTCCTTCGCCGACGTGGCCACCGGCACCGACCCGCTGGGCCTGCAGGACATCGTGATCGCCGGCGGCGCGACCCTCGTGGGCCAGGCGCTTCCCGGCGAGATCGTCTACGAGGGAACCGCGATGCGCGGCTACACCGCGTACGCCGGCAGCCAGACGGGCCTCGAGCCGCTGATCATCGGCGGCACCTCGCGCAGCAACTCCTCCTTCCAGGGCGGCGGCCTCACCATGACCGCGGGCCGCTACGAGGGCGCGCGCCTGCGCTTCTTCGACACCGACCCGTCCTTCGCGGTCCCCGGCAGCATCCACTGGATACAGGCCAACTCGGGCTACCCGGTGTACCTCTCGGACGTTCTCACGGGCACGGCAACCTACACGAGCGTGCTCAGCACGCCCCCGACCAGCCAGACGAACCTCGTGGGCATCCTCGGTCCCACCACGGTCAACGTGAACTTCGGCAACCGCACGCTCTCGACCTCGATGTCGGTCACGATGCCCGCCGCGGGCGGCGGGGCCGGCGGCACCTGGCAGGTCAATGCCTCGGGCGTGCCCTTCGCCCTCAACAGCTTCTTCGCGACGACCTCGGACCTGCTGGTGGTGCGCAGCGCGACCGGCGCCAGCTCGACGAACAATCCCAACGTCGCGGGCGGCATCGACGGCAGCTTCGTCGGCTCCGACCTGAGCGGCCTGATCATGGGCTACACCATCTCCGACTACTCGTCGGCCAATCCCGCCAACTTCTACACGATCAACGGCGTGGTGGGGTTGCAGGGGCCGGCGCAGCAGATCGACGCGGCCTACCGCGACGGCGTGATCTCCGACCCGCTGGGCACCCTTTCGGGAGGCCTGGTGCGCAACTACGCCGTGACCAACAGGCCGGCCGAGGTGACCGCGGACGCGCAGGGGCGCGTCACGACCTTCACCGCGCCCTACAACGGCGAGATGGGCGGGCACCAGCAGTACTCGGTGGGCACCGCCGGCGTGGCCGATTTCGGCCGCGACGCGACAACGGGCCTGGTCTGGGGCCGCTGGTCCGGGGGCTCGGCCTCGGTCGTCGCCAACGGCAACGTGAATGCGCTCCCGCTCAACGGGCGCAGCCTCCACTACGTGTTCTCGGACGTGCAGAACGCCCCGGTCAGCATGCCGCTCACGGGCACCGCGACCTACGAGCTGGTCGGCTCGACGCTGCCCACGAACTCGAGCGGCGGCGTCGGCACGCTAAACAGCGCGACCCTCGCGGCGGACTTCACCAACCGCACCGTGGACGCGAGCGTCAACGTGACGGTGAGCGGCCAGAACATCGTGGGCGTGGCGAACGACGTCCCGATCTTCCGCGACCAGTACTTCTCCGCCTTCCGCGGCAACGCGCCCGGCGGCCTGCCCGTGCCGCAGCTGCTCAACATCACGTGCAACCCGGCCTGCTCCAATCCCACGGGCTCGATCGACGGGTTCTTCGCCGGCAGGGGCGCCGCAGGAGCGGGGATGATGTACAACCTGAACGGGGCGACGGGCGCCGCGGCGTTCCGGCGTCCCGGGACCTGACCGGGCATCCGGGCGGGCGATCGCACCCATGAGAGTCCTCTTCGGCTGGGAGATCGGGGAGAACAACGGCCACCTCCGGCCGTACCTCTCCCTGCTCGAGGGCCTGGCCGGGCAGGGCTGGGAGGTCGCCGTCGCGCAGAGGAACACGTCGGTAGCGGCGGGGGAGCTGGCCCGGCTCGGGTTCCCCGTCTTCCAGGCCCCGGTGTGCATGAACCAGTTCTCCGGGATCGCCAGCGAGCCGGCGAGCCACGCCGAGATCTACCTGGGCTTCGGCTTCGCGCACGCGGAGACCCTCACCGGGCTCGTGGGCGGCTGGCGGGCGATCCTCTCGACCTGGCGCCCGGACCTCGTCATCGCCAACTACGCCCCGGCGTTCCTGCTCGCGGCCCACTCGGCGGCGATCCCCGCGGTCCGGCTGGGCACCGGCTTCGACTGCCCGCCGCACCGGCCGCGCGCGCCGGGGCTGGTGCCGCTCACGAAGGCGATCGACGACAGGCTCGAGCGCGCCGAGGATCTCGCGCTGCGCAACGCCAATGCCGCCTTGCGCGCCTTCGGGGTCGAGCCCGTGCCCCATCTCGGCGCGGTCCTCGAGGGATCGGCGACGCTGCTCGCCACGATTCCCGTTCTCGATCCCTTCCGGGCCCTGCGCCAAGAGGAGCAGTACGTGGGCCCGCTGCCCGCGGCCGCGAGCGCCGCCGCGCCGGGCAAGCCGCCGGAAGTCTTCGCCTCCCTGCGCCGCGACCACCCGCACGCGCCGAAGCTCATCGACGCGCTCTCCGGAAGCCGGCGGCGCACCTGGCTCTACCTGCCCGACGCCACCGAGGCGCAGTGCGTGACGACCTCGTCGGACACGCTGCGCGTCTCCCGCGAGCCGTTCAGCCTCGCGGCCGCGCTGTCGTCGCGTCCGGCGGTGGTGTCCTACGGCGGCCACAGCCTCGGGGTGTCCGCGCTCCTGGCCGGCTGCCCGCAGCTCCTCCTTCCGGTGAACGGGGAGCAGCACTCCACCGCGAAGCTCCTCGCCGA
Organism: Betaproteobacteria bacterium; assembly: GCA_003105245.1. Taxonomy (GTDB): domain Bacteria; phylum Pseudomonadota; class Gammaproteobacteria; order Burkholderiales; family Usitatibacteraceae; genus FEB-7. The sequence goes on from PQAI01000183.1 coordinate 5,210, forward strand.
CATCGGCGTGGGCGTCTGCGTCGGCCGGGAGGAGCCGCGCTCGCGCGTGGCCACCGGCCTGGCCCGCGTCCTCGACGACGAGAAGATCGCCGAATCAGCCCGCTCGGAAGCGGAGGCCTTGCGGCCCTTCCGGCCCGAGCAGGCGCTGGGAAATGCCATCGATGCATGTTGCCTCGCGGCCGCCGCCTCCCGTGGCACGCCGCAGTTAGCCAGGAGACACTGAAATGTCGACCACGACTCGCAAGTCCTCCGCACCGGTTGCCACGAGGGAGTTTCGCGCCAGGGCCATCAGCGCCGGGCTCGCCGCCGCGGGTATCGCGGGAAGCCTCGCGCTGCCCGTCCCGGTCGCGCTGGCGGCGGAGCCGGCCGAGGAGATCTACGCGCAGGAGGCGCCGCTGCAGCTGGCACAGGCCGGCTCGCCGATGATCGCGCTCAACGACGCGGCCAACATCGCCGTCGTCCCGCCCATGGCTCGGCTCACGTCGCCGCAGGGGCTCCAGGTTTCGGTGCAGCCGATGCGCCCGGCGCTCGCCAAGCGGGCCTCCGACACCCTGGCCGCGCCGGCCATCATGCCCGCGTCCGCCTACTGCTACATCGACCTGGTCGTCGACCTGGCCAAGGGCATCTCCTTCCCGCCGGCCATCGTCGGCACCTCGACGCCGCGCCGGGTGACGGTCACCAACGCCGGAGCCGAGCCGAAGAGCGTGGGCCCGCTGGTCTCCACCAGCGGGGATTTCACCTCGGAGTCGAATTGCTCCGGAACCCTCGCGCCCGGAGAGTCGTGCACCATCGAGCTCGCGTTCGCGCCGAAGTCGTCCGGAACGCTGGCGGGCGAGCTGTCGATCGGCTCCGGCGTGGAGGAGATGCTGGCCGTGCCCCTCGTCGGCACGGCCTCGGCCTACGGGCCGACCCCGTATGTCTGGCCGGATTGCCTCGACTTCGGGTCGGCCTACGTCGGCACGAGTTCCTATACCGACTACGTGTACATCGACAACTACGACTATTTCGAGTCGGGGACGCCCCTCGAGATCTCGAGCTTCACCATGACCAATCCGGCGTTCGTGATCGACGAGAACGAGTGCCTGGGTCCCATCGCGCCCTACGACTACTGCTACATATACATGTATTTCCGGCCCGGGTCCGTCGGCCCGATCCAGGGCACGCTGGAGATGCGCAGCAACGCGGAGCCCGGCTGGCCCTTGGGCCCCGTCCTGCTCCTGGGATACGGGCTCGCCGCGCCCGCGGGAACGCTGGTGCGAAGCCCCTCCAGCCTCCTGTTCGGCGCCCAGGACGTCGGCACCACGAGCGAGGCCCAGGTGATCACGCTCAAGAACCAGCCCTCGTCCCTGCCGGCCCAGCAGGCCGCCGGAACGGCCAACATCACCGAGATGCCGCTTTCCTTCGGGGCGCCGGTCCAGATCAGCTCGATCACGGCAACCGGGGATTTCACCCAGACCAACGACTGCGGCAAGCTCGACGTCGGCGAGTCCTGCCGCGTCAGCGTGACGTTCAAGCCGACGGCGGAAGGCGAGCGCCGCGGCACGGTGACCGTCCAGAGCAACGCGTCCAATCCCACGGTGGTGACCCAGCTCCTGGGTACCGGGACGCTGCCGGCGGTTCCCGCCATCCAGCTCTCGCCCACGTCGACTTCCTTCGGCAACACCGTGATGGGGCGGCCGGGCGAGAAGAAGACGATCACCATCAAGAGCATCGGCCGCGCCGACCTGCAGATCACGAACATCTACGTGACCGGCGACTATTCGGTGACCCACGGCTGCCCGGCCACCCTGGCCCCCGATGCCCAGTGCACGGCGACGGTCGGCTTCAACCCCACCATCTCCGGAAGCCGACCGGGCGCCCTGGTGGTCGAGAGCAACGCCACGCCGCCGGTCACCCAGGCGACCCTCAGCGGCAAGGGCTGCCGCATTTTCGGGCCCTCCGGGACGCGGCTTTCCGCTCCCATCTGCAACTGACCCCGCACGCGCGCCCGGTAGTCCGACCCCCGCCCCGGCGGGGGTCTTTGTTGCGACCGCCGGAAAGCGTGGGTTAGCATGCGGACTTGCTTGCCCGCCGAGGGCGCCCCGATCGCATCCGGGGTCCCCGGCAACCTCCCTTCCCGGACGCGATGGCCGACGACATCATCCTCGAGACCCGAGGACTCACAAAGGAGTTCAAGGGTTTCGTCGCGGTCGACCACGTCGACCTCAAGGTGCGGCGCGGAACGATCCACGCCCTCATCGGCCCCAATGGCGCCGGCAAGACCACCACCTTCAACCTGCTCACGAAGTTCCTGCCGCCCACCTCCGGGACGATCCTCTTCAACGGCCAGGACATCACCCACGACAAGCCCGCGGACGTCGCCCGGCGCGGAATCATCCGTTCCTTCCAGATCTCGGCCGTCTTCCCCAACCTCACGGTGCTGGAGAACGTGCGCATCGCGCTGCAGCGCAGCCTCGGCACGAGCTTCCACTTCTGGAAGTCCGAGTCGTCGCTCGACTCGCTCAACGACCGGGCGCTCGCCATCCTGGACCGCGTGGACCTGCGGCGCTTCGCGCAGACCAACGCCGTCGAGCTCGCCTACGGGCGCAAGCGCACGCTCGAGATCGCGACCACGCTGGCGATGGAGCCCGAGCTCATGCTCCTGGACGAGCCCACCTCCGGCATGGGCCACGAGGACGTCGACCTGGTGAAGAACCTCATCAAGGAGGTCGCCAAGGGGCGCACCGTCCTCATGGTCGAGCACAACATGGGGGTGGTCTCCGGCATCTGCGACACGATCACCGTGCTCACGCGCGGCGCGGTCCTCACCGAGGGGCCCTACGCCGAGGTCTCCGCCAACCCGCAGGTCATCGAGGCCTACATGGGCTCGACGCAGGCCGCCCATGGCTGAAGTCCTGCGCGTCGAGCACCTGCACGCCTGGTACGGCGAGTCGCACATCCTGCACGGCGTCGACCTCACCGTGAACAAGGGCGAGGTCGTGACGCTGCTCGGCCGCAACGGCTCCGGGCGCACGACGACGCTCAAGTCCATCATGGGGCTCGTGGGGCGGCGCTCCGGTTCCATCGTGGTGAACGGCCAGGAGACGGTCGCCTGGCCCACCCACAGGGTCGCGCACCTGGGGATCGGCTACTGCCCCGAGGAGCGCGCCATCTTCTCCAGCCTCTCGGTCGAGGAGAACCTGATGCTCCCTCCGCGCATCGGCGAGGGCGGAATGAGCGTGGAGGAGATCTACGAGATGTTCCCCAACCTGCGCGAGCGCAGGAAGACGGCGCAGGGCACCAAGCTCTCGGGAGGCGAGCAGCAGATGCTCGCCATGGCGCGTATCCTGCGGACGGGGGCGCACCTGCTGCTCCTCGACGAGATCACCGAGGGCCTCGCCCCGGTGATCGTCCAGGCGCTGGGGCGCGTCATCGTCAAGCTCAAGGAACGCGGCTTCACCATCGTGCTGGTGGAGCAGAACTTCCGTTTCGCCGCGCCGCTCGCGGACCGCTTCTACGTGATGGAGCACGGCAAGATCGCGGAGTCGTTCACCGCCTCCGAGCTGGAAAGCAAGACGCAGCTGCTGCACGAATACCTGGGTGTGTGACCAACGAAGGCAAGAGGAGACCGAAACCATGCATTTCAAGCGCAAGCTGATTTCCACCGCCGCCATCCTGGCCCTCTCGGCCGGGGCGGCCCACGCCCAGATCTCGGGCAACGTGATCAAGATCGGCGTCCTGAACGACCAGTCCGGCACCTACGCCGACCTCGCGGGCCCCGGTTCGACGCTCGCCGCGAAGATGGCGGTCGAGGACTTCAAGGCGGCCAACAAGGGCTTCACGACCCCCATCGAGGTCATCGCGGCCGACCACCAGAACAAGCCCGACGTGGGCTCGCAGATCGCGCGCAAGTGGTACGACAGCGACGGCGTCGACGTCATCGTGGACGTGCCGACCTCCTCGGTGGCGCTCGCCGTGAACCAGGTGACGAAGGAGAAGGGCAAGGCCCTCATCGTCTCCACCGGCGCCTCCTCGGACCTCACCGGCAAGGCCTGCTCGCCCAACACGGTGCACTGGACCTACGACACCTGGCAGCTCGCCAACGGCACCGGCAGCGCCATCGTGAAGACCGGCGGCGACACCTGGTTCTTCCTGACGGCCGACTACGCCTTCGGCCACGCGCTCGAGCGCGACACCGAGGCGGTCGTCATCAAGAACGGCGGCAAGGTGCTGGGCAAGGTGCGCCACCCGTTCCCGACGGCCGACTTCTCGTCCTTCCTGCTGCAGGCCCAGGCCTCCAAGGCGAAGATCATCGGCCTGGCCAACGCCGGCGCCGACACCACCAACGCCATCAAGCAGGCGGCCGAGTTCGGCATCGTGAAGGGCGGCCAGAACCTCGCCGGCCTGCTGGTGTTCCTCACCGACGTGCACGCGCTGGGCCTGGAGAAGGCGCAGGGCCTCATCTTCACCGAGAGCTTCTACTGGGACCTCAACGACCAGACGCGCGCGTGGTCGAAGCGCTACGGCGCGCAGATCGGCGGCAAGATGCCCTCGATGGGGCAGGCGGGCGTCTACGCGGGCGTGCTGCACTACCTCAAGGCCGTGGCGGCCCTCAAGAGCGACGACGGCACGAAGGTCGTGGCCAAGATGAAGGAGCTGCCGACCGACGACCCGCTCTTCGGCAAGGGCAGCATCCGCGCCGACGGCCGCAAGATCCACACCTCCTACCTCTTCGAGGTGAAGAAGCCCTCCGAGTCGAAGGGGCCCTGGGACTATTACAAGGTCAGGGCCACCGTGCCGGCAGACCAGGCCTTCCGCCCGATGGCGGAAGGCGGCTGCCCGCTGGTGGCCGCGAAGTAATCGACAGCGGGAACCGTGATCGAGCGGACGCCCTCCGGGGCGCCGCTCATCACGACCGGACAGCCACGCCGCGGACATGACGGAAATTTTCGGAAAACCGCTGCCCGTCATCCTCGGGCAGACCTTGATCGGGCTGATCAACGGGTCGTTCTACGCCCTGCTGTCGCTGGGGCTCGCGGTCATCTTCGGGCTGCTCAACATCATCAACTTCACCCACGGCGCGCAGTACATGATGGGCGCGTTCGCGGCGTACTTCCTGCTGAACAAGCTGGGCGTCAACTACTGGTGGGCGCTCCTCGTCGCGCCGCTCGCGGTGGGCGTCACGGGCATGGTCATCGAGCGCCTCATGCTCTCGCGGCTCTACAAGCTCGACCACCTCTACGGGCTGCTGCTCACCTTCGGCCTCGCCCTCATCATCCAGGGCGTCTTCCGGCAGGAGTTCGGCTCCACGGGCCTGCCGTACTCGATCCCCGAGAGCCTGTCCGGCGGCCAGAACCTCGGCTTCATGTTCCTGCCGAACTACCGCGCCTGGGTGATCGCGGCCTCGCTCTTCACCTGCCTCGCCACGTGGTTCGTGATCGAGCGCACCAAGCTCGGCGCCTACCTGCGCGCGGCGACGGAGAACCCGGCGATGGTGCAGGCCTTCGGCGTCAACGTGCCGCGCATGATCACGCTCACCTACGGCTTCGGCGTGGCGCTGGCGGCGCTCGCGGGCGTGATGGCCGCGCCCATCTACCAGGTCAACCCGCTCATGGGCGCCGACACGATCATCGTGGTGTTCGCGGTCGTGGTGATCGGCGGCATGGGCTCCATCATGGGCGCGGTGGTCACCGGCTTCGGCCTGGGGATCATCGAGGGGCTCACGAAGGTCTTCTACCCCGAGGCGTCGAACACGGTGATCTTCGTGATCATGGCCATCGTCCTCATGATCCGGCCGCAGGGCCTCTTCGGGAGCCGCTGACCCATGGCCACCGACGCCTACAAGCCGCACGTCTCCCGCGACGACGCCGCGGAGGCCCGCTACGAGCGCAGGGCGTTCGTCGTGATGATGGCGCTCTTCCTCGCCGCGCCCGCGTTCGTCTACCCCGTGTTCGTGATGAAGGCCCTGTGCTTCGCGCTCTTCGCGTGCGCCTTCAACCTGCTGCTGGGCTTCGGCGGGCTGCTGTCCTTCGGCCACGCCATGTTCCTCGGCATGGCGGGCTACGTCTCGGCGCATGCGGCGAAGGTCTGGGGGTTCCCGCCCGAATTCGCCATCCTCGCGGGGACGGCCGCGGCCGTCGTGCTGGGTGTGCCGGCGGGACTGCTGGCGATCCGGCGCCAGGGCATCTACTTCGCCATGATCACGCTGGCGCTCGCGCAGATGGTCTTCTTCTTCAGCCTGCAGGCGCCGTTCACGGGCGGCGAGGACGGCATCCAGTCCGTGCCCCGGGGCACGTTCCTGGGGCTGTTCGACCTGAAGGACACGCTCGTCCTCTACTACGTGGTGCTGGCGATCTTCACCGCGGGGTTCCTCCTGATCTACCGCATCATCCACTCGCCCTTCGGCCAGGTGCTCAAGGCCATMCGCGAGAACGAGCCGCGCGCCATCTCCCTGGGCTACCGCACCGAGCGCTACAAGCTCGCGGCCTTCGTGCTCTCGGCGGGGCTCGCCGGCGTGGCCGGGGCCACCAAGGCGATCGTCTTCCAGCTCGCCTCCCTCACCGACGTGCACTGGTCGATGTCGGGCGAGGTGGTGCTCATGACGCTGCTGGGCGGCATGGGGACGATCTTCGGCCCGGTGGTGGGCGCCTTCGCCATCATCACGATGGAGAACTACCTCGCCGAGCTGGGCTCGTGGTTCACCATCACGCAGGGCGCGATTTTCGTGGTCTGCGTGCTGGCATTCCGCCGGGGAGTCATGGGCGAGCTCGAGGCGTGGCTGCGCCGCCGCCGCATCGACTGACGCTTCCCATGGCGGCCGACCACGCCCCGGACCTCGGGCGCGACGCCGCCAACCACGTCCCGCTCTCGCCCGTCTCCTTCCTGCGCCGCGCGGCCGGCACCTGGCCCGGAAAGGTCGCCGTGCGCCACGGCGAGCTCGCCTTCACCTGGGCCCAGTTCGA
>PQAI01000184.1 GCA_003105245.1 Betaproteobacteria bacterium
TCGTATTCCTCGCCGGTGCACGATGCCCTGCGCGTGGGACCGAGCCGCATCACCGGGCGCGGGCTCTTCGCGGGCTGCGACATCGCGGCGCGCGCCAAGATCGGCGAGTTCGAAGGCGAGGTGATCACGATCGCGGAGGCGAGGCGCCGGGCCGCCGCGCGCAGGGTGGTGGCGATCGTCGAGCTCGACCGCCAGGCGATCGACGCGCGCGGCATGCGTTCGGGCTTCCGCTGGATCAACCACTCCTGCGCGCCCAACGCCTTCATGCGCCGCACGAAGGACCGCTGCGAGTTCTACGCGCTGCGCGACATCGCGAAGGGCGAGGAGCTTACCGTCGACTACGGCGAGAGCCATCACGAGGGGCGGCTGCGCTGCCGCTGCGGCGCGTCGAAGTGCCGCGGGTGGATCTAGATCGCGCCGGCGCGCTTGAGGAGGTCGGCGACGGCCTCGGCGATCTTCTCGTAGCCCCTGGCGTTGGGGTGCACGAGGTCGCTCTTGAGGGAGCGCGAGCCCAGCACGTCGGGGAGGATCCCGGCCTCGACCGGGATGGCGAGCTCGCGCCCGATCTCCTCGTAGAAGGGCACCTTCGAGGTGCCGAAGCCGGGCTTGGGCGTGGCCAGCAGGACGACCGCGATGTCGCGCGAGCGGGCGATGCGGATCATCTCGCGCACGTTGGCCGCGGCCGTCTCCTCGCCCATCTTGCGCAGGAAGTCGTTGCCGCCGTGGCAGAGGACGAGGAGCTGCGGCTTCACTTCGTCGAGCACGCCCGGCAGCCGCGCGAGGCCCTCGCCGGAGGTCTCGCCCGGCACGCCGGCGCGAACCACCTTGCGCGCGATGAGCCGCTCGAGGACCGCGGGGTAGGACTGCTCGGGCGACACGCCGGTGCCGTAGGTGAGGCTGTCGCCGAAGGCGAGCACGACCGCGCCCGCGTCGAGACGGCCGACCTTGGGCACCTTCGGCCCGCACCCCGCGAGGACGAGCGCGACGAGCGCGGCGACGAGGAACCGCGCGGCTTTCATGCGGCGGCCTTCCGCACGAGGGGCTCGATCGCGATCGAGCTCTCGTCGTCGGAGATCCAGACGTGGCCCTCCTGCACCGTGCACTGCAGCTTCATCGTGCGCGCCGCCCGSGMGGCGAGCGCGCGCGTGGCCTCSAGCGGGATCTCGACCACGGAAACGTTCGCCAGGCGCTCCAGCGCTTGCGCGTTCTGCCTCCACCASAGYTCCGCGCCCGTKCCGTAGAGGTAGACCGCCACGCGCGCGGCRCGCCCGGARGCCTTGCGGATMTCGCGCTCGTCGGGAAGGCCCACGTCGATCCACAGGTCGATGGCGCCCGTGAGGTCGGTGAGGACGAGGTCCGCCTCGCCCTCGCTCGAAAGGCCCCGGCCGAAGGACAGGCGCTCGTCGGCGTTCAGGGCGAACGCGAGCACGCGCACCATCATCCGCTCGTCGGTCTCCGACGGATGGCGCGCGATGGTGAGCGGGTGCGTGGCGAAGTGGCCGCGGTCCAGGTCGGAGACGGCGAGCTCGGCCTTGAAGATGGTCGCCTTGAGGGCCATGGGCGCCGCTACTTCTTCGCGGCGAGCCCCTTCTTCAGCAATTCGGCGACCGTCTCGTTGAGGCCGGCGCCCGAGGCCTGCGCGCGCGCCTGGACCTCCTTCACGAGGTCGCCGTGCAGCTTGCAGGCGAAGGGCACGAGGCCGGCGGCGGCGTCGAGCTTCCTCTGTTCCTTGCGGTCGGGCAGCTGGGCGGCGCCCTTGCCGTAGCGGTCGGACACGCCGCCGCGCCGGGCTTCGCCCTCGATCTTCAGGCCCTGGTTCTTGTGCAGGTCGGTGAGCTTCATGTCCTTGGTCGCGCGATCCGGGTTGAACGAGACCCGTATTCTACGCGGTGGCCGCTAGAGCACCGGCGACGACAGGCGCGCGAGGGACTCGAGAAGGGCGGCCAGGCGCGAGCCCTCGCGGCGGCGGCGCCGGAAGTCGGCCGAGCGCGCGCGGTCCAGCTCGAAGCGCTGCGCCAGCTCCGCGATCACCGCGCTCCCGTAGAAGGCCGCGGCCACCTCGAAGTTGAGCCGGAAGCTGCGGTTGTCCATGTTGGCCGTGCCGACCACGGCCACCGTGTCGTCGATCACCATCGTCTTGGCGTGCAGCATCGCCGGGCCGTACTCGAACACGCGCACGCCGGCGCGCACGAGCGCCTCGCAGTAGGTGCGCGAGGCCGCGCTTACCAGGCGCGAGTCTCCCTCCCGCGGCACGATCACCTGCACGTCCACGCCGCGCAGCACCGCCACGCGCAGGGCGCTCTCCAGGGACTCGTCCGGGATGAGGTAGGGCGTCTGGATCCACGCCCGGGCGCGCGCGGAGGCGAGCGCGGCGAGGAAGAAGGCGTGCAGGGGCGCGTCCTCGTCGTCGGGGCCGGAGGCCACGACCTGCACCGGCTGGCCCCGTGCCACGGCGGCGGGCGGGAAGAAGCGGCGCACCGCCTCGAGGTCGCCCTTGACCTCGCCGCCCGAGTAGATCCAGTTCTCGAGCACCAGGCGCTGCAGCCGCCGCACGGGCTCGCCCACGATGCGCGCGTGCACGTCGCGCCAGGCGCGCTCGCCGCTCACCGCCTCGTGCAGGTTGTTGCCGCCCACGAAGCCGATGGCGCCGTCCACCACGACGATCTTGCGGTGGGTGCGGAAGTTGGCGAAGTTGAGGCTCGCGACGGACAGGCGCACGGGGTTGAAGGCGAGCGCCCGGCCGCCGGCGGCCGCGAGCGGCTCCCAGAAGGCGCGGTCGGCGTCCGGCGAGCCGAGGGCGTCGAAGAGCACGCGCACCTGCACGCCCCGGCGCGCGGCCGCGGCGAGCGCGTCCCGGATCCGGCGCCCCACGCCGTCCGGCTCCCAGATGTAGTACTCGGCGTGCACGTGGTCGCGCGCCTGCGCGATGTCGCGCTCGAGCGCGTCGAGGCAGGCGTCGCCGTCGGCGAGGATGTCCACGGAGGTCGCCGTCGTGGGCCCGCCCTGGCCCAGCCGCTCGATCACGCCGGCCACCGCCGCGGCATCGGGCGATAGCGGCGGCGGGACCTGGCAGCAGGAGTCGCGCAGGTAGGCCCGCACCTCGCCGGCCAGGGCCGCGCGCGCGCTGCCGTAGCGCACCCTGCGGCGCTTGAGGCGGCGAGGGCCGAAGACGACGTAGTAGATGCCCGAGACGACGGGCAGGGCCGCGAAGGCGAAGATCCACGCGAGCGTGGCCGTGGGCGAGCGGCGCTGCGTGAGGAGCGTGACGGCGGCGCCCACGACCCACACGACGTAGAGCGCGGCCAGGACCTCGAGCCAGGGGAGCGGCGGCATGGGCCGAAGCTTAAACCGGGCGGCAGGGGCGCGCGCGGTAAAATGGCGGCTTCGCCGCTCCGAGGTACCCGCGCCATGACCGCCCGCCCGAACATCCCCGCCATCGCCGCCGCGCCGCTCGCCGAGCGCATCGGCCGGCAATGGGACGCCGACATCGTTCCGCAGCTCGTCGAGTACGTCCGCATCCCCGCCAGGAGCCCGCACTTCGACGCCGGGTGGGCGAAGAACGGCCACATCGAGGCGGCCATCCGCCAGGCCGAGCGCTGGGTCTCGGCGCAGGGCGTGAAGGGACTCGACCTGAAGGTGCTTCACCTCGAGGGGCGCACGCCGGTGCTTTTCTTCGACATCCCCGCCACCGGGGGGCTCGGCARCGAGCGCACCGTGCTCTTCTACGGCCACCTCGACAAGCAGCCCGAGATGACCGGCTGGCGCGAGGGCCTCGGGCCGTGGGACCCGGTGATCGAGGACGGCAAGCTCTACGGCCGCGGCGGCGCGGACGACGGCTACGCCGTGTTCGCGGCGATCTCGGCGGTGATGGCGCTCGACGCCGAAGGTGTCGCGAGGCCGCGCTGCGTGGGCCTCATCGAGACCTGCGAGGAAAGCGGCAGCTACGACCTTCCCGCCTACCTCGACCTGCTGGCCCCGCGCATGGGCGACGTGCAGCTCGTGGTGGCACTCGACTCGGGCGCCGGCAACTACGAGCAGCTCTGGGTCACGACCTCGCTTCGCGGCCTGGTGAACGGCAACCTCGAGGTGAAGATCCTGGAGGAGGGCGTGCACTCGGGAGATGCCGGCGGCGTCGTTCCCTCCTCCTTCCGCATCGCGCGGCAGGTGCTCGACCGCATCGACGACTCGCGCACGGGCGTGGTGAAGCCCGCGGCGTTCAACGGCGACATTCCCGCCGACCGCCTGGAGCAGGCGAGGCAGGCGGCTTCCATCCTGGGCGACAGCGCCTGGAAGCGCTTCCCCTGGGCCTCGTCGTGCTGCGACGACCAAGGCACCGCCTCGATCTTCGCCGAGCCCGTCACGAGGGATCCCGTGGAGGCGGTCCTGAACCGCACCTGGCGCGCGGCGCTCGCGGTGGTCGGCGCCGACGGGCTTCCGCCCACGCATTCGGCCGGCAACGTGCAGCGGCCTTTCACGACCCTCAAGCTCTCGCTTCGCCTGCCGCCCAGCGTGGACGCGAACGCCGCCGCCGCGGAACTGAAGAGGATCCTCGAGGCCGAGCCCCCGTACCACGCGCGCGTGACCTTCTCCTACGACCAGGCGGCCACCGGCTGGAACGCGCCCCCGGTGGCGCCGTGGCTCGCCGCGGCGCTCGACGCCGCTTCCCAGGCCAACTTCGGCAAGCCCGCGGCCTACATGGGCGAGGGCGGCACGATCCCGTTCATGGGCATGCTGGGCGCGAAGTTCCCGGACGCGCAGATGCTCGTCACCGGCGTGCTGGGGCCGAAGTCCAACGCGCACGGACCCAACGAATTCCTTCACATCGACTTCGCGAAGAAGGTGACGGTCGCGACGGCCATGGTCGTGGCGGCGGTGCGCTGATGCGCCGCGGCGTTCTGGCGGCGGTGGCGGTCGCGGCCGTCCTCGCGGCCGGGGGCGGCTGGTGGTTCGCGGGCCGGGACAAGGCGGCGCAGCCCGCGGCCAAGGGCGGCGGGGGGGCGGTGCCCGTCACCGTCGCCGTCGTCGAGCGCCGTGACGTCCCCGTGCGCCTTCGCGCCAACGGCACCGTCGTGGCGCTGCAGTCCGTGGACATCCGCGCGCAGATCACCAGCACCGTGCGCGAGGTCCACATCCGGGAGGGGCAGACGGTCGCGAAGGGCGACCTCCTCGTCTCCCTCGACTCGCGTGCCGAGGAGGCGAACCTGAAGAAGGCCGAGGCGCAGGTGGAGAAGGACCGCGCCGACCTCGCCAACTCGCAGCGCACGCTCGAGCGCCAGCGCCAGCTCTTCCAGCAGAAGTTCATCTCCCAGTCCGCGCTGGACGCCGCCGAGAACCAGGTGGAGACGCTCAAGGGGCAGCTCGCGGTGGACCTCGCCGCGGTGGAGGCCACCCGCGTGGCGCTCGCCAACACGCTCATACGGGCGAGCTTCGCCGGCCGCACCGGCGCCATCGGCGTGCGTCCCGGCAGCCTCGTGCAGCCCAACGGCACCGTGCTCGTCACGGTGACCCAGATCGACCCCATCCAGGTGGCGTTCACGCTTCCGGAGAAGGAGTTTCCCGGCCTCCAGGCGGCCTACGCCGCGGGCCCCGTCATGGCGGAGGCATCGCCCGACGCGGGCCAGGCATTCAAGGGGCGCGTGAACTTCGTCGACAACGCCGTGGACACCGCCACCGGGACCATCCGGGTGAAGGCGGAGTTCGACAACCGGGCGAGCCGCCTGTGGCCGGGCATGTTCGTCAACGTGACGGTGGCCCCGCGCACGCTCGCGAACGCCTCCGTGGTGCCGGTGCAGGCCGTGCAGACGGGACCGGAAAACCGCTTCGTCTACGTCGTGGGCGACGACCGCAAGGTGGCCCTGCGCCCGGTGAAGGTCGACTATCTCGATGCGGGGATCGCCGCGGTCACGGGCGTCGAGCCCGGCACGCGCGTGGTCGTCGAGGGCGCGCAGAACCTGCGCCCCGGCAGCACCGTGACCCCGGGCGAGGGCCGCAAGGCGCAGCCGTGAACGTCTCCGAGCCGTTCATCCGCCGTCCGGTGATGACGGTGCTGCTGTCGGCCTCCTTCGTGGTGGCCGGCCTCTTCGCCTACGGCGACATTCCCATCGCGGCGCTGCCCCAGTTCGAGACGCCCACGATCTCCGTCTACGCGAACCTGCCGGGGGCGAGCCCGGAGAACATGGCCTCGTCGGTGGCCACGCCGCTGGAGAAGCAGTTCGCCACGATCGCCAGCGTGAACGTGATCACGTCCTCCTCGACGCAGGGCGCCACGCAGATCACGCTCGAGTTCGACCAGGACCGCGACATCGACAAGGCCGCCGTGGACGTGCAGGCGGCGCTGCTGCGGGCGCAGCGCTCGCTGCCGGTGGAGATGACCAACCCGCCGTCGTACCGCAAGGTGAACCCGGCCGACGCGCCGATCCTCTTCGTCTCGCTCACCTCGCCGACGATGTCGCTGTCGGACCTGAACGCCTTCGCCGAGAACCTCATCTCGCCCACCCTCTCGACGCTGCCCGGCGTGGCGCAGGTGAACATCAACGGCCAGAAGCGCTTCGCGGTCCGCGTGCGCGCCCGGCCCGACGCGCTCGCCGCGCGCGGGCTCACCCTGGACGACATCGCCGCGGCCATCCGCTCGGCCAACGCCAACACGCCCGTGGGCACGCTCGAGGGCCCGCGCCAGTCGCTCACCATCCAGGCCAACCGCCAGATGACGCGCGCGGCGGAGTTCGCGCCCCTCATCGTGGCGACCCTCCCGGGCGGCCAGGTCGTGCGCCTGCAGGACGTGGCCGACGTCGAGGACAGCGTGGAGTCGGTGAAGACGGCGGCGTGGATGAACGGCGAGCCGGCCATCACGCTCTCGGTGCAGCGCCAGCCGGACGCCAACACGGTGGCCACCGTCGACGAGATCAAGGCGGCCCTGCCGAAGCTCCTGGCGCAGATGCCGGCCTCGGTGAAGCTCAGCGTGCGAAACGACCGCTCCATCCCCATCCGCGCCGCCATCCACGACGTCAAGGTGACGCTCGGCATCACCGTGGCCCTCGTGGTGCTGGTGATCTTCCTGTTCCTTCGCCACCCGACGGCCACGATCATCCCGGCGCTGTCGCTGCCCATCTCGCTGCTGGGCACCATCGCCCTCATGAAGTGGCTGGGCTACACGCTCGACAACGTCTCGCTGCTGGGCATAACGCTCGCCGTGGGGCTGGTGGTGGACGACGCCATCGTGATGCTCGAGAACATCTCGCGCCACGTGGAGGCGGGGGAGTCGCCGATGTGGGCGGCGATCCGCGGCTCGAGGGAGATGTGGTTCACCATCGTCTCCATCTCCGTCTCGCTCGTCGCGGTCTTCATCCCCATCTTCTTCATGCCGGGCGTGATCGGCGGGCTCTTCCACGAGTTCGCGGTGGTGGTCTCGCTCGCGATCCTGGTGTCGGCCGGGGTCTCCCTCACGCTCATCCCGATGCTCGCCGCGCGCTTCCTGCACCGTCACGGCGAAGGCGACGCGAGCTACCGCTGGACGGCGTGGTTCGAGCGGATCTTCCGCGCGACGCTGGGCCTGTACACGGCGAGCCTGGACTGGTGCCTGCGGCGGCGGGGGGTGGTCCTGGGTGTCGCGGCGGGCTCGCTCGCGGCCTCCGCCGCGCTCTTCGTCGCGATCCCGAAGGGCTTCTTCCCGACCGAGGACCTCGGCCAGATCATCACCGTCGCCGAGGCGGTGGAGGACATCTCCTTCCCGGCGATGACCGAGGTGCTGCAGCGGGTGAGCAAGCGCATCGGCGAGCACCCGGCGGTGGAGGCGGTGACCGTCTTCGCTTCCGACTCGAACACCGGGCGGCTCTTCCTCAACCTCAGGCCCCGCGGCGAGCGCGAGCCGATGGAGAAGGTGCTCGAGGAGCTGCGGCGCGAGATGCGCGGCATCCCCGGCGTGACCGTGTACTTCACGCCCCTGCAGAACCTGCGCCTGGGCGGGCGCATCAGCAAGGCGCGCTACCAGTACACGCTGCGCAGCGTGGACGGGCAGGCGCTGCAGGATGGCGCCACGCGCCTCGTGGCGCTGCTGCGCGCGGACCCGATCTATCGCGACGTGACGAGCGACTCGCAGCTGCGCGGCCTGCAGGCGCAGCTCACCGTCGACCGCGACAAGGCGAACGCCCTGGGCGTGCAGCTCCAGGACGTGCGCAGCGCCCTCTACTCCGCCTTCGGCGAGCGCCAGGTGTCCACGATCTTCACCTCCGTGGACGCCTACCAGGTGATCCTGCAGGCGGCCGACCCGGACCGCCGCGACGAGAGCGCGTTCTCCAAGATCTACCTGCGCGCCAAGGGCGGGGCGCTGGTGCCCCTCACCTCGATCGCGAGCGTCGAGCGGCGCGTGGGGCCGGTCTCCATCAACCACCAGGGCCAGCTGCAGGCGATCACGATCTCCTTCAACGTCGCGCCCGGGGCCTCGCTCGGCGACGCGTCCGCGCGCGTGGAGCGCTACCGGCAGCAGGCGGGGCTGGCGGCGTCGGTGCTCACGGGCTGGGGAGGGGACGCCGCGGCGTTCCAGGCCTCGCAGACGAGCCAGGTGTGGCTCATCGTCACCGCGCTCCTGGCGATCTACGTGCTGCTGGGCGTGCTCTACGAGAGCTACATCCACCCGCTCACGATCCTGGCGGGGCTGCCCTCGGCGGCCGTCGGGGCGCTGGTGACCCTCTGGATCTTCGGCATGGACCTGTCGATCATCGCGATGATCGGCATCCTCATGCTCATCGGCATCGTGAAGAAGAACGCCATCATGATGATCGACTTCGCCCTCGACGCGCAGCGAAGCGGCGGCATGACGCCGGCGCAGGCGATCCGCGAGGCCTGCATCCTGCGCTTCCGGCCGATCATGATGACCACCCTGGCGGCCCTCATGGGGGCGCTTCCCATCGCGCTGGGGCTGGGCGCCGGAGCCGAGCTGCGCCAGCCGCTGGGCCTGGCGGTGGTGGGCGGGCTGCTCCTTTCGCAGGCGGTGACGCTCTACATCACGCCGGTGATCTACCTCGCCCTGGACCGCTACTCCGGGCGCGGGCCCGTCACCGCGGCCTTCGACGCGCGCACCGGGGCGGCGACCGAGCGGCATTGACGGCCGTCAGGCGCGCGGGCCGCGCCGATGGTATAGATGGGGCTACCCCCACGATCCACCCGAGGCAGAGATGTCGTCCACCCGTCCCGTGATCTCCCGCACCAAGGTCCGCCCGGCGCCCGCGGCGAAGCCTGCGCCACGCCGCAAGACGCGCAGGACCTCCCTCGACGCGGTCCGCGCCGCCGAAGCCGGCGACACGCCGCCGGTGCTCGAGCCCCAGGCCATCGAGGAGTTCTCCATCGAGCAGGCCGGCGCGGCGGCCGACGAGGTGACCGCGGGCGCCATCCGCGACCTCCTGGAAGGCGTGAACCCGGGCGACGCGGCGCGCATCCTGAGCTCGGTGCTGGAGCAGCAGCGGGGGCTGGACAAGCTCGCGCGCCGGCAGGCCGACCGCGAGCTCGCGAGCAACTGGCAGGAAGGCGGATACCCCTACAAGAACCTGCTCTCGCGCAAGAGCTACGAGCGGCAGAAGTACCGGCTGCAGGTGGAGCTCCTCAAGCTGCAGGCCTGGGTGAAGGAGACGGGCCAGCGCGTGGTGGTGATCTTCGAGGGGCGCGACGCCGCCGGCAAGGGCGGCACCATCAAGCGCTTCATGGAGCACCTGAACCCGCGGGGCGCGCGCGTGGTGGCCCTGGAAAAGCCCACGATCGAGGAGCGCGGCCAGTGGTACTTCCAGCGCTACGTCGAGCACCTGCCCACCGCGGGCGAGATCGTSCTCTTCGACCGCAGCTGGTACAACCGCGCGGGCGTGGAGCGCGTGATGGGCTTCTGCACCGAGCCCGAGTACCAGGAGTTCATGCGCCAGGCGCCGGAGTTCGAGCGCATGCTCGTGCGCCAGGGCATCCACCTCTTCAAGTTCTGGTTCTCGGTGAGCCGGCGCGAGCAGCGCCGCCGCTTCAAGGAGCGCGAGGTGCACCCGCTCAAGCAGTGGAAGCTCTCCCCCATCGACAAGGCCTCGCTCGACAAGTGGGACGACTACACCTCGGCCAAGGAGGCGATGTTCTTCCACACCGACACGACCGACGCGCCGTGGATCGTGATCAAGAGCGACTGCAAGAAGCGCGCGCGCCTTTCGGCCATGCGCTACCTGCTGCACCGGCTCGGCTACACCAACAAGAATCCCGACATCATCGGCGCGCTCGACCCCCTCATCGTCGGCCGCGCGCAGGTCGTCTTCGAGCGCGGGGAGCACGTGATCACCGCGCCGCAGGCCTGACCGGGCGTCCGCGAGGACACCCGCCCATGCCCGTCGACGGCCCTGTCCCGGCGCAGGTCTTCACCCTCCTCGCGGCGGCGGCGATCTTCGCCGTCATGTTCGACCTCGGCCTGCAGATCGCGGCCCGGGAATACGAGTGGGCGTGGCGTCACGTGCGGCTGCTCCTGAAGGGGCTCTTCGCGGTGCTGGTCGCGGTGCCGGCGATGGCGGTCGTCGTCACGGACGCCTTCGACCTGCCTCGAGCCGCGATGGTGGGCATCGTCCTCATGGCGCTCTCGCCCGGGGCGCCGGCGGGGCTTCGCCGGTCCCTCTCGGCCGGAGGCGAGGCGGGATTCGCGCCGGCGCTGCAGATCGCGGTGGCGGCGCTCGCCATCGTCTCGATGCCCCTTTCGATCGCGGCGCTCAACGAGTACTACGCGGGGCAGGCGGTCATCGCGCCCGGGGAGCTCGCGCGGCAGGTCTTCTTCGCGCAGCTGCTGCCGCTCGGGCTGGGGATGCTCGCCCGCAGGTTCCTGCCTGCGCTCGCGACGCGGGCCGGGCCGGGCGTTTCGCGCGCCGCGACGGGGCTCCTCCTCGCGCTCGCGGTGGTCGCGCTCGCGAACTTCTTCCCGGTGGTCATCGGGGCGGGACCCCGCGCCGCCCTGTGCGTCGCGCTCATCACCCTGCTCGCGCTCGCGGTCGGGCACTCGCTGGGCGGGCCGGAGCCCCAGGGCCGCACGGCCGTGGCGATCTCGAGCGCGGTGCGCAATCCCGGCCTCGCGCTCCTCGTGGCCTCGGTGAACCACGCGCCGCCGGCAGTGATCTCCACCGTGCTCGCCTACCTCGTGATCTCGGCCTTCACGGTGCTGCCCTATGTCGCCTGGCGCCGGCGGGCGGCGGGAGAGGGGAGAAGGGCAGGGGATGGGGGCTTACCTTAGAATTCCGGTTTTACCGATCGAAGAAGAACGCTCTCCCATGAAAGTCCTCTCCTGCAAGGCCATCCTCTCCGGCCAGGCTCCTTCCGGCGAACCCGTCACGCTGCGCGGCTGGGTGCGCACGCGCCGCGACTCCAAGTCGGGGCTCTCGTTCGTGCACCTCTCCGACGGCTCCTGCTTCCACCCGGTGCAGATCGTCGCGACCAACGCGCTCTCCAACTACGCGACGGAGGTGATGCACCTCACCGCCGGCTGCGCCATCGAGGCCGTGGGCAGCATCGTGCCCTCGCCCGCCAAGGGCCAGCCCTTCGAGATGCAGGCCGTCGAGATCCGCGTGGTGGGCCGCGTGGACGACCCCGACACCTACCCCATCCAGCCCAAGCCGCACACGATGGAGTTCCTGCGCGAGGTGGCCCACCTGAGGCCGCGCACCAACGTGATCGGGGCCTGCTCGCGCGTGCGGCACACGCTGGCGATGGCGATCCACCGCTTCTTCCACGAGCGCGGCTTCGCCTGGGTCAACACGCCCATCATCACCGCAGCCGACGCGGAGGGCGCGGGCGAGCTCTTCCGCGTCTCGACGCTGGACCTCGCCAACCTGCCGCGCGACGGCGCCGGGAAGATCGACTACTCGCAGGACTTCTTCGGGAAGGAAGCCTTCCTCACCGTCTCGGGGCAGCTCAACGTCGAGAGCTACTGCATGGCGCTCTCCAGGGTCTACACCTTCGGGCCCACCTTCCGGGCCGAGAACTCCAACACCAGCCGTCACCTGGCGGAGTTCTGGATGATCGAGCCGGAGATCGCCTTCGCCGACCTCGCCGACGACGCGGACCTCGCCGAGGCGCTCCTCAAGCACGTCTTCAAGGCGGTGCTGGAGGAGCGGCCCGACGACATGGCCTTCTTCGAGGAGCGCATCGAGAAGGGCGTCATCGCCAAGCTCGAGTCGATGGTGGCGGCCGAGTTCGTGCGCATGGACTACACCGAGGCGATCAAGGTCCTCGAGGGCACGAAGCGCAAGTTCGAGTTCCCGGTGAAGTGGGGCATGGACCTGCAGAGCGAGCACGAGCGCTTCCTCGCCGAGGAGCACGTGGGCAAGCCCGTGATCCTGATGAACTACCCCAAGGAGATCAAGGCGTTCTACATGCGCTTGAACGAGGACGGGCGCACGGTGGCGGCCATGGACGTGCTCGCCCCGGGAATCGGCGAGATCATCGGGGGCAGCCAGCGCGAGGAGCGCCTCGACGTGCTCGATGCGCGCATCGCCGCCACGGGCCTGGACCCGGCGGCCTACGGCTGGTACCGCGACCTGCGCCGCTACGGCACCGTGCCGCACGCCGGGTTCGGGCTGGGGTTCGAGCGCACCGTGGCCTACGTGACCGGGCTATCCAACGTGCGCGACGTCATTCCCTTTCCGCGCACGCCGGGCAACGCGCGGTACTGACGGGCCGGTCGATTCGTTGCGCTGGGACAAGACCCGGCGCGGCGCTCGCGCGAGAATTGCGGCATGAACCTGGACCACCTGCGCCTGCAGCTCGACGAGCTCGAACGCCGCGCCGAGGAGACGCGCGACCCGCTGGAGTGGCGCCAGATCGGCATGGAGTGCACCGTGCTCGAGCGCTCGATCGTCGCCATCGAGGAGGAGCTGGACCGCGAGGTGGCCTCGCTCGAGGCGATCCGCAAGCGCCTGCGCCGGCTGCGCGCCCGGAGCTGATCGACGCGCGGGCCACCCGGCCGATTCTGGGGCAGAATGCCGCCTCCAGGATCCGGAGGCCCCCATGCAGCTCATCGGCATGCTCGATTCTCCCTACGTGCGCCGCGTCGCCGTCTCGATGAAGCTGATGGGCATCGACTTCGAGCACCAGTCGGTGTCCGTCTTCCGCGACTTCGACCGCTTCCGGGAGGTGAATCCCGTGGTCAAGGCGCCCACGCTCGTCTGCGACGACGGCACCGTGCTCATGGACTCCACGCTGATCCTCGACTACCTCGAGGGGCTCGTGGCGCCGGAAAGGCGCCTGATGCCCGCTGCGGGCAAGGCGCGGCAGGAGGCGCTGCGGCTCACGGGGCTGGCGCTCGCCGCCTGCGACAAGGGCGTCACGCTCCTCTACGAGCGCGAGCGGCGCCCGTCGGAGAAGTTCCACGAGCCCTGGTACGAGCGCTCGCTGGGCCAGGCGCTCGCGGCCTATGCGGCGCTCGAGGACGCGGCCGGCCGCGCGGGCCCCTGGCTGCAGGGCGAGGGCCCCAATGCGGCGGACGTCGTCACCGCGGTGGCCTGGCGCTTCGGCCAGTACTACAACGCCGAGCTGGTGCCCGCCTGGAAGTTCCCCGCGCTCGCGAGGTTCTCCGCCCGGGCCGAGGAGCTGCCGGCCTTCGCCTCCACGCCCCTGGACTGACAGGGACTTGAAGCCGGCGGGAACCGCCACGATGTTGGGGGAGTCTCTCCTTCCGGAACGCGATCCATGAAGAAGTCCATCCTCCTGGTGGCGGCCGCCATCTCGGCCGTGACCGCGYTGGCTCCCTGGGCGCAGAAGGGCCCGGTGYCCGAGCCCMGGGCCGTCGCGCCRCGCGGGCCGCTCATGCCCCAGGAGCAGGCGCTGGCGAACCTGTTCGAGTCGGCCGCGCCGTCCGTGGCCTACATCACCACCGAGCGCCTGGCGCGCACGGGGCTCTTCACCGCCGAGGTCGCGCAGGGCGCGGGCAGCGGCTTCGTGTGGGACACGCACGGCCACGTGGTGACCAACTTCCACGTGATCGCCGGGGCGCGCAGCGTCTCCGTGAGCCTGGATGCGGGCAAGCCCATGGACGCGAAGGTGGTGGGGTTCGCCGAGGACTACGACCTGGCGGTGGTGAAGCTCGTCAGCCCCCCGGCGGGCCTGAAGCCCATCCCGCTGGGCACCTCGCGCGAGCTGCGCATCGGGCAGTCGGTGTACGCGATCGGCAACCCCTTCGGCCTCACGCGCACGCTCACCACCGGCATCGTGAGCGCGCTCGACCGCCACCTGCCCACCAGCGAGTTCCGCGAGATCGCGGGCGGCATCCAGACCGACGCGGCCATCAACCCGGGCAACTCGGGCGGGCCGCTCCTCGACAGCGCCGGGCGCCTCATCGGCGTGAACACCGCCATCCGCTCCACGTCCGGCGCCTCGGCGGGCGTGGGCCTCGCCATCCCGGTGGACCTCGTGAACCGCATCGTCCCGCAGCTCATCGCGCGCGGAAAGGCGCCGCTGCCGGGAATCGGCATCCGCGCCGTCGACCCGAACCTCGCCGCCCGCGCGGGATTCACGGGCGTGGTGGTGGCGCAGGTGGTGAGCGGCTCGCCCGCGGCCAAGGCCGGCCTCGTCGGCGTGGACCGCAGGACGGGCGACGTCGGCGACGTGATCGTCGCGGTGAACGGCCGGCCGGTGGAGGCGATGGGCACCTTCGCCGCGGAGCTCGACCGCGCCGGCATCGACAACATGGCCGAGCTCACGGTCGTCCGCGACGGCAAGGAGCGCAAGGTCAAGGTCAAGGTGATCGACGTACAAAGGTAGAATGCGGGATTCGCTGCAACGAATCCCTCCCGCATGGCCTCCCGCTACGACGAAAGAAGCATCCGCGTCCTGAAGGGCCTCGAGCCCGTCAAGGAACGCCCGGGGATGTACACCCGGACCGACACCCCGCTGCACATCATCCAGGAAGTGATCGACAACGCCGCCGACGAGGCGCTCGCCGGCGCCGCGAAGACGATCACCGTCACCCTGCACGCCGACCGCTCCGTGAGCGTCGAGGACGACGGCCGCGGCATCCCCGTGGGCCCGCACCCCGAGGAGAAGGTCCCCACCGTGGAGGTCGTCTTCACGCGCCTGCACGCCGGCGGCAAGTTCGACAAGAAGACGGGCGGCAGCGCCTACGCGTTCTCCGGGGGACTGCACGGCGTGGGCGTCTCGGTCACCAACGCGCTCTCGAAGCGCCTGGAAGTGCGCGTCAAGCGCG
Organism: Betaproteobacteria bacterium; assembly: GCA_003105245.1. Taxonomy (GTDB): domain Bacteria; phylum Pseudomonadota; class Gammaproteobacteria; order Burkholderiales; family Usitatibacteraceae; genus FEB-7. The sequence goes on from PQAI01000184.1 coordinate 15,200, forward strand.
AGGGCGCGGCCTGGTCCCTCGCCTTCGAGGACGGCTTCCTGGTCGAGAAGCTGAAGAAGACGGGCGCCGTGCCGGCGAAGCAGACGGGCACCTGGGTGCGCGCCTGGCCCGATGCGAAGTACTTCGACAGCGACAGGATCCGCCGCCCGGAGCTCGAGCACCTGCTGCGCGCCAAGGCCGTGCTGCTGCCGGGCCTCGCGATGCGCCTGGTGGAGGAGGCCACGGGCGAGACGAAGGAATGGATGTACGAGGGCGGCATGGCCGCCTACCTCCAGGAAAGCCTCGCCGGCGAGGAAGGTGTCGCGAGCCCCGTGATCGTGGGCGAGTCCTACGTGGCCGAGGGCGACGCGCAGTTCGCGCAGGGCGAGGGCGCGGCCTGGGCGCTCGCCTGGGTCGACGGCGGCGGCGGGGGCGAGTCCTACGTGAACCTCATCCCCACGGTCGAGGGCGGCACGCACGAGTCGGGGCTCAAGAGCGGCGTCTTCGAGTCCATCCGCGAGTTCTGCCTGCACCACGAGCTGCTCACGAGAGGCGTGAACCTGCAGACCGAGGACGTGTGGAAGAACCTTCGCTTCGTCCTCTCGGCGCGCCTGCTCGATCCCCAGTTCCAGGGGCAGACCAAGGCCAAGCTCAATTCGCGCGACGCCGTGAAGCTGGTGGCCTCGCGGCTGAAGGACCCGCTGGACGCCTGGCTCAACCAGCACGTGGAGGACGGCAAGCGCATCGCCGAGCTCGCCATCAAGGCGGCGGTGGCGAGGCAGAAGGCCGGCAAGGCGGCCGAGAAGCGCCGCGGCTCGGGTGTGGCCGTGCTCCCCGGCAAGCTCACCGATTGCGAGAGCGAGGAGACCGGCCGCAACGAGCTCTTCCTCGTCGAGGGCGATTCCGCCGGGGGCTCCGCGCGCCAGGGACGCGACCGGCACTTCCAGGCGATCCTGCCGCTGCGAGGAAAGATCCTCAACACCTTCGAGGTCGATCCCACGCAGATCTACGCCAACAACGAGGTGCACGACATCGCCGTGGCCCTGGGCATCGAGCCGCACGGGCTGGGCGAGGCCGCCAAGGCGCTCGCGGGGCTGCGCTACGGCAAGGTGATCATCATGGCCGACGCGGACGTGGACGGCTCGCACATCCAGACGCTGCTGCTCGCGCTCTTCTTCCGCCACTTCCCCGGCCTGCTCGCCGGCGGGCACGTGTTCGTCGCCCAGCCTCCCCTCTATTGCGTCAAGGTGGAGGCGCAGGGCAGGAGCCGCCCCGAGCGCCGACTCTACGCGCTGGACGAGGGCGAGCGCGACGCGATCCTGGTGAAGCTCGCCGACGAGAAGGTGCGCGAGAGCGCCATCACCGTGGGCCGCTTCAAGGGCCTGGGCGAGATGAATCCCGAGGAGCTTCGCGAGACCACCATGAGCCCCGACACGCGGCGCCTGCTGCCCCTCACCGTGAGCGCCGAAGTGCTGGCCGACACCCACAAGATGTTCACCCTCCTCATGGGCAAGGGCGAGGCCTCCTCGCGCCGCAGCTGGATGGAAGAGCGCGGCAACCTCGTCGAAGCCGACATCTAGTTCAGGTAATCAGATTGGGAAATCTGATCTGATTGGAAAGTGACCATGCTCGATACGAAGACTCCGGACCTGTTCGATGCTCCGCCGCCGCCGGCGAAGCCCCCTGGCGCGCCCTCGGGCGCGGACGGGGATGTGCCGCTCGCGCAGTTCGCGGAGAGCGCCTACCTCGCCTACGCGATGAGCGTGGTGAAGGGCCGGGCGCTGCCGGCGGTGGAGGATGGCCAGAAGCCCGTGCAGCGCAGGATCCTCTACGCGATGCGCGAGCTGGGAAACCGCCACGACGCGCCGTTCAAGAAGTCGGCGCGCATCGTGGGCGACGTCATCGGCAAGTTCCACCCGCACGGCGACTCCGCGGTCTACGAGGCGGCCGTGCGCATGGCGCAGGACTTCACCCTGCGCTACCCGCTCATCCAGGGCCAGGGCAACTTCGGCTCGCGCGACGGCGACGGCGCCGCGGCGATGCGCTACACCGAGGTGCGTCTCACCGCCTTCGCCGAGGAGATCCTGCTCGCCGAGCTCGACCGCGGCACCGTGGACTTCGTGCCCACCTACGACGGCTCGATGCGGGAGCCGCGGCTGCTCCCGGCGCGGCTGCCCATCGCGCTCCTCAACGGCGCCTCCGGCATCGCCGTGGGCATGGCCACCGAGATCCCGCCGCACAACATGCGCGAGGTGGTGGAGGCGTGCGTCGTGGCGCTCCGCAGCGCGAAGGCGAGCGACGCGGAKATCGTSGCGCCGATCCCGGGCCCGGACTTCCCCGGCGGCGGGCAGATCATCTCCCCGCCCGAGGAGATCGCGAAGGCCTACGAGTCGGGCCGCGGCTCGGTGCGCGTGCGCGCGCGCTGGTCCGTGGAGAAGCTCGCGCGCGGGCAGTACCGCGTGGCGGTCACCGAGATGCCGCCGGGCACGAACGCGGCGCGGGTGCTCTCGGAGATCGAGGAGCTCACGAACCCGAAGCCGCGCGCCGGCAAGAAGACGGTGTCCGCCGAGGCGCAGGCGCTCAAGGCGGCGGTGCTGGGCGTGCTCGAGAGCGCGCGCGACGACTCCGACCGCGAGCACCCGGTGCGCCTGGTGCTGGAGCCGCGCACCTCGCGCGTGGCGCCCGAGGAGCTCATGAACCTGCTGCTCGCGCACACCTCGCTGGAATCGAACGCGCCCCTGAACCTCGTGGCCATCGACCGCGAGGGGCGGCCGCGGCAGGCGGGCATCGCGCACTGGATCCGCGAGTGGGCCGCCTTCCGCCTCGAGGCGCTGGAGAGGAGGCTCCGCCACCGCCAGGGCGAGGTCGTCGACCGCCTGCACATCCTGGAAGGGCGCCTCATCGCCTTCCTCAACATCGACAAGGTGATCAAGGTCATCCGCAACGCCGACGAGCCCAGGCCCGCGCTCATGGAGAAGTTCGCGCTCTCCGAGCGGCAGGCCGAGGACATCCTGGAGATCCGGCTGCGCCAGCTCGCGAAGCTCGAGGGCATCCGGATCGAGCGCGAGATGAAGGAGCTCCAGGCCGAGCAGGCGGAGCTCGGGAAGCTGCTCGCGAGCGAGGCCGCGCGCCGCAAGCTCGCGGTGAAGGAAGTGACGGCCGACGGCGAGAAGTACGGCGACGCCCGCCGCACGACCATCGAGGTGGCCGAGCGCGCCGCCGCGGCCCCGGTGGAGACGCTCACCGACGAGCCCATCACGGTGCTGTGCTCGCGAAACGGGTTCCTGCGCACGCGCACCGGCCACGGCGTCGACGCTTCCACCCTTTCCTGGAAGGAGGGCGACGGGCCGCTCGCCATCCTCGAGACGCGCACCGTGCATCCCATCGTGCTCGTGGGCGCCAACGGGCGCACCTTCAGCGTGCGCGCGCTGGATCTCCCCGGCGGCAAGGGCGACGGCGCTCCCGCCACCTCGCTGGTGGAGCTCGCCGGCACGCGCATCGTGGGCGTGCTGGCGGGCGATCCCGAGATGCGGCTGGTGCTCGCCTCGAGCGCCGGCACGGGGCTTCGCTGCCAGCTGAAGGACCTGGTGACGCGCCAGAGGGCCGGCAAGGCCTTCATGAACGTGGGCGAAGGCGAGAAGTGCCTCGCGCCGGAGGTGATCGGCGAGGGCGTGACGGAACTCGCGGCGCTCTCGGGCGAGGGCCGGCTCCTCGTCTTCCCGCTCGAGGAGGTGAACGAGCTCTCCGGCGGCGGCAAGGGCGTGATCCTCATGCGCCTGCACGAGGGCGAGGCGCTACTCGGCGTGCGCGCGGTGACGGGCGCCCTCAAGGTGAAGGGCCGGGGCCGCGGCGACAAGGTCTCCTTCGTGACCGTGTCCGCCGCCGAGCTCGAGAACTACCGCGGCAACCGGGCGCGCACGGGGCGGGTGCTGCAGGGGTCGCTCAAGGCGGTCGCGGGATTCGAGCCATAACGCCGCGCCGCGGGACGACCCGGGGGCGCTAGCCCATGAAGAAGGCGTTGAGCTTGTTGCCGTCGAGGTCGCGGAAGTAGGCGGCGTAGAAGTTCTCGAAGCGCGGGCCGGGCGCGCCCTCGTCGGTGCCGCCGAGCTCGAGCGCCTTCCGGTACAGGCGGTCCACCTTCTCCTTCGAGTCCACGGCGATCGCCACCATCACGCCGTTGCCCACGGTGGCTGGCTTGCCGTCGAAGGGCAGGCCGACGCCGAGGGCGGGCTTTTCCATCGAGACGCCATAGGCGACGCTGCGGCCGAAGTCCATCAGCTGCTTCGCGCCGATCTCGGCGAGGAGGGCGTCGTAGAACGCCTTGGCGCGGGGCAGGTCGTTGGTGCCGAGCATCACGTAGCCGATCATGGGGGTCTCCGAGGATGGGAGCGCGGAGTGTAGCGCATCGGGAGAGTAAGATCGGCCGTGTCCCAACGACTCGATCGAAGGAGGCTTCTGCCATGGGCGCGAAGGTCTTCGACAAGCAGGGCGCGAAGGTCCGCCTGGACGCGATCTCCGCGGAGCCCCCGAAGGGCATGACGCGCGAGAAGGCGGAGAAGCGCTTCGCCCGCCTGGGCCAGGAGCTCTTCGACCTGCAGGAAGCGATGTACGCGGCGCGCGTGACGAGCGTCCTCGTCGTCCTGCAGGGCCGCGATTCCGCGGGGAAGGACGGGACGATCAAGCACGTGGTGGGGTGCCTGGACCCGCGCGGCGTCGAGGTGACCCCCTTCGGCGTGCCCACGCCGGAGGAGCGCGCCCACGATTTCCTCTGGCGGATCCACCGCCACGCGCCGCGCCTCGGCCAGTTCTCGATCTTCAACCGCTCGCACTACGAGGACGTTCTCGTGGTGCGCGTGCACGGCCTCGCGCCGAAGTCGGTCTGGAAGGAGCGCTACGGGCACATCCGCGACTTCGAGGAGCTGCTGGCCGAGCACGGCACCGTGGTCCTCAAGTACTTCCTGCACATCACGAAGGAGGAGCAGGAGCAGCGCCTTCTCGAGCGCGAGGAGTCCCCGGAGACGGCGTGGAAGTTGAATCCCAACGACTGGAAGGAGCGCGACCACTGGGGCGAGTACACGCGCGCCTACGAGGACGCGATCTCGAGGACGGCGGCGAAGCACGCGCCCTGGACGGTCGTGCCTGCCAACGCGAAGTGGTACCGCAACCTGGTGGTCGCGGAATCGATCGTCGAGGCGCTGAAGGGCCGGCGCAAGGGCTGGGAGAAGACCCTCGAGGCGATGGGCAGGGCCGGCCGCGAGGAGCTCGCGGCCTACCGCGCATCGAAGG
>PQAI01000185.1 GCA_003105245.1 Betaproteobacteria bacterium
CGGGGTTCTCCGCGAAGGGCGACGTGATCCTCGGGGAAGGAAGCCTCGTGCGCCTCGGCGGCGAGTACCAGGCCTACCGTCTCGACGACTGGTGGCCGCCTTCCGGCGGCGGCATGTGGCCCGACACCTTCTGGAACGTCCGCGACGGCCAGCGCGACCGGATGGCGCTCTTCGCGGAATGGGAAGGGCGGGTGAACGACCGGTGGCTGGCGCTCGCCGGCGTACGCTACGAGCGCGTCGAGACCGACGCCGGTCCCGTGCAGGGGTACAACAACGCCGTCGCGCCGGCCTCGGTCCTCGTGCCCGCGTTCAATGCGGCCGACCGCGCGCGCGCCGACGACAACGTCGACCTGACGCTCCTCGCGCGATACACGCCGGACGCGAGCCTCGACCTGGAGCTGGGGCTCGCGCGCAAGGTGCGCTCGCCCAGCCTCTACGAGCGCTACACCTGGCAGAGCCGCGGCATGGAGATGCTGATGGTCAACTGGTTCGGCGACGGCAACGGCTACGTCGGCGACCCGGACCTCGAGCCCGAGAAGGCCCACACGGCCTCCGTCACCCTCGACTGGCACGCGCCGGACCGGGGCTGGGAGCTGCGGGTGACGCCCTACTACACGCGCGTGACCGACTACGTCGACGCGGTGCGCTGCCCGGTGAGCCTGGGCGGGGCCTGCACGGCGGCCAACCTCGCGGCCACGCGCAGCTTCGTCTTCCTGCGCTTCGCCAACCAGGACGCGAGGCTGCACGGCGTGGACCTGTCGGGGCGCGTGGCGCTCGGCAGGACCGCCTGGGGCGAGTGGGGCCTGGCGGCGGTCGCGAGCCTCGCCCGCGGCAGGAACCTGGATACGGGCGACAACCTCTACAACATCCTGCCGGCGAACGCGACCGTCACGCTCACCCACCGGCTGGCGGGCTGGTCGAGCGCGCTCGAGGTCGCGATGGCCGCGGCGAAGGACGACGTCTCGGCCGTCCGCAACGAGGGGCGGACCGGGGGCTACGGCCTCGTGAACCTCCGCGTGAGCCACGCCTGGCGCGACGTGCGGCTGGACCTCGGCGTCGCGAACCTCCTCGACCGCCTGTACGCGCTGCCGCTGGGCGGCGCCTACCTCGGCCAGGGCACGACGATGACCTCCAGCCCGGTGGGCTCGGTGCCTCGCTGGGGTACCGCCGTTCCGGGCATGGGACGATCGTTTCACGCGGGGGTCTCGGTGAAGTTCTGACCCCTGGCGGTGATCGGGAGGAGTGAATTCGGTATCCTTACGGGTTTGGATCACGCCTAGCCCTCAAGGAACCGACATGTCGCTGCAGATCGGAGTGCCGCGGGAGACCTTCCCGGGCGAGAAACGCGTCGCCACCGTTCCCGAAGTGGTGGAGAAGCTGAAGAAGCTGGGATTCGGCGTCCTGGTCGAATCGGGCGCGGGCGAGGCGGCCAATTGCGGTGACGACGCCTACCGCGCCGCCGGCGCGGAGGTCGTCCCCGACGCGGCCACGCTCTGGTCCCGGGCGGACATCGTCTTCAAGGTGCGCGCTCCCAGCGCCGACGAGGTGGCGAGGGTGCGCGAGGGCCAGACGCTCGTGAGCTTCATCTGGCCCGCGCAGAATCCCGAGCTGATGCAGCAACTGGCCGCGAGGAAGGCCACGGTGCTCGCCATCGACTGCCTGCCGCGGCAGCTCTCGCGCGCGCAGAAGATGGACGCGCTCACCTCCATGGCCGGCATCAGCGGCTACCGCGCGGTGATCGAGGCGGCGAACGCCTTCGGGCGCTTTTTCAGCGGGCAGATCACCGCGGCGGGCAAGGTTCCGCCGGCCAAGGTGTTCATCGCCGGCGCCGGCGTCGCGGGCCTCGCGGCCATCGGCACGGCGGCCAACCTCGGCGCCATCGTGCGCGCCAACGACACGCGCGCCGAGGTGGCCGACCAGGTGAAATCGCTCGGCGGCGAATTCGTGAAGGTCGACTACGAGGAGGAGGGCTCGGGCGGCGGCGGCTACGCCAAGGTGATGAGCGAGGGCTTCCAGAAGGCCCAGCGCGAGATGTACGCCCAGCAGGCGAAGGACGCGGACATCATCATCACCACCGCGCTCATCCCGGGCAAGCCCGCGCCGAAGCTCATCACGGCCGAGATGGTGCAGTCCATGAAGCCCGGCAGCGTGATCGTCGACATGGCGGGCGAGCAGGGCGGCAACTGCGAGCTCACCGTGCCCGGCGAGGCGGTGGTGCGGCACGGCGTGACGATCGTGGGCTACACCGACCTCGCCAGCCGCCTGGCCAAGCAGTCCTCGACGCTCTACGCCACCAACCTGTTCCGGCTCACCGAGGAGCTGTGCAAGACCAAGGACGGCGTCATCGACGTCAACATGGAGGACGACGCCATCCGCGGGCTCACCGTCATCAAGGACGGCGCCGTCACCTGGCCCGCGCCGCCGCCCAAGCTGCCGGCGGCTCCCCCGCCGGCGGCCAAGCCCGCGGTGCCGCCGCCTGCGCCCAAGGGCCACGGCCACGGCGCCGGCGAGCCGATGTCGGCCGGTGCGCTCGCCACGGTCTTCGGCATCGGTGCGCTCGCCTTCTGGTTCGTCGGCGCCCACGCGCCGGCGGCCTTCCTGGGCCACTTCACGGTCTTCGTTCTGGCCTGCTTCGTGGGCTACATGGTGATCTGGAACGTCACTCCCTCCCTGCACACGCCGCTCATGAGCGTGACCAACGCGATCTCGAGCATCATCGTGATCGGGGCGCTGGTGCAGATCGCGCCGCCGGAATCGGGAGGAGGGCGGCCCGACGAGGTGATACGCTGGGTCGCCATCGTCGGCATCGCGCTCACCTCCATCAACATGTTCGGCGGCTTCGCGGTGACGCGGCGCATGCTGGCCATGTTCCGCAAGTAGACGGGGGAGAACGCAAATGTCCTCGAGCCTCGTCACCGCCGCCTACGTCGGCGCCATCATCCTCTTCATCCTGAGCCTGGGCGGCCTCTCGAATCCCGAGACCTCCCGTCGCGGGAACCTCTACGGCATCATCGGCATGACGATCGCGGTGCTCGCGACCGTCTTCGGCCCGCGCGTGACGGCGGCCGGCATTCCCTGGCTCGTCGGCGCCATGGTCGTGGGCGGCTCGATCGGCCTGTATGCCGCGCGAACCGTGCAGATGACCCAGATGCCGGAGCTGGTCGCCATCATGCACAGCCTCGTGGGCCTCGCGGCCTGCCTCGTGGGCTTCGCGAGCTACATCGACACCTCCATCACGCTGACCGGCGCGGAGAAGACGATCCACGAGGTCGAGATCTACGTCGGCATCCTCATCGGCGCGGTGACCTTCTCGGGCTCGGTGATCGCCTTCGGCAAGCTCTCGGGCAAGATCGGCGGCAAGCCGCTGCTCCTCCCGGCCCGCCACTGGATCAACCTCGTGGGCCTCGTCGTCGTCATCTGGTACGGCCGCGAGTTCATCCTCGCGAAGGACATCGCCTCGGGCATGACGCCGCTCATCGTGATGACGGTGATCTCGCTCCTCTTCGGCATCCACATGGTGATGGCCATCGGCGGCGCCGACATGCCGGTCGTGGTCTCCATGCTCAACAGCTACTCGGGGTGGGCGGCCGCGGCCACGGGCTTCATGCTCTCCAACGACCTGCTCATCGTCACCGGGGCGCTCGTGGGCTCCTCCGGCGCGATCCTCTCCTACATCATGTGCCGCGCGATGAACCGCAACTTCATCAGCGTCATCGCCGGGGGCTTCGGCACCGGGGGCGGGGCGCCCGCGGCGAAGGGCGCCGGCGAGCCCGCGGGGGAGGTCGTCTCCATCAGCGCCGCGGAGACCGCGGACCTGCTGCGCGAGGCGAAGAGCGTGATCATCGTGCCGGGCTACGGCATGGCCGTGGCGCAGGCCCAGCACACCGTCTTCGAGATCACGAAGCACCTGCGCGAGAAGGGCGTCAACGTCCGCTTCGGCATCCACCCGGTCGCGGGCCGCATGCCCGGCCACATGAACGTGCTGCTGGCCGAGGCGAAGGTCCCCTACGACATCGTCCTCGAGATGGACGAGATCAACGCCGACTTCCCCGACACGGACGTCTCGATGGTCATCGGCGCCAACGACATCGTGAACCCCGCGGCGCAGGACGATCCCGCGAGCCCCATCGCGGGCATGCCCGTGCTCGAGGTCTGGAAGGCGAAGACCTCCATCGTGATGAAGCGCTCGATGGCCTCGGGCTACGCCGGCGTCGACAACCCGCTCTTCTACAAGGACAACAACCGCATGCTCTTCGGCGACGCCAAGAAGATGCTGGACGAGGTCCTGGGGGCGCTGAAGGCGTAGCCGCGGCGGCCGCCCTTCGCGGGATCTACGCGCGCGAACGCTGCGCGCGGCGCCAGGCGGCCGGCGGCTGGCCGACCAGGCGCTTGAAGGCGCGCGCGAACGCCGCTTCCGTCTCGTAGCCGACCTCCTGCGCGATCGCGGCGACGGTCGCGTCGCTCTCGCGCAGCAGGCCCGCGCCACGCTGGATCCGCCAGTTCGCCAGGTACTGCATCGGAGGCTGCCCGACCAGCCCGGCGAAGCGCTCGTGCAGGGCCGAGCGCGAGAGCCCCACCTGCCGGCCCAGTTCCTCCACGGTCCAGGGATCGGCGGGCCGCTCGTGCAGCAGGCCGATGGCCTTGCCGACGTGGCGGTCGCGAAGCGCCGAGAGCCAGCCCGAGCCGCCCTCCGGCAGCGATTCCAGGTGGCGGCGCGCCGCGTCCACGAAGACCATCTCGCTCAGGCGGTCGAGCACCGCCGCGCTTCCCGAGCGGCCCTGCCGGGATTCCGAGACCGCCTGGTCCAGCATCGGCGCCACCCACGCGCCCACCCCGCCCGACTTCAGGTGCAGCAGGCGCGGCAGGGCGGCGATCAGCGGATTGAAGGGCCGCAGGTCGCAGCCGACGAAGCCGCAGACGATGACCGTGCTCGCCCCCTGCGCCGGCGCCGGCGCGCCGGGGCGCAGCACGCCGCGGTGATAGGCGACGGCGATCGGCTTCGGGTCGTCGCGCGTCGTCACGCGCCAGTCGCTGTCGTCGCTCGGCGCCTGCATCCCGGGCGCGCTCGAGACCACGTGGCGGTCGCCGCGCGGGAACATCACGATGTCGCCGCTTCCCACCCGCACGGCCGGCTCGCCGTCGGTCGCCGCCCAGCCCCCGCCCTTGACGATCAGGTGGTAGGCCAGCACGTGCTCGGCGCCCGGCATGAGGGCATTGGCCAGCTCGGGCGAGGCCGGAGTCTCGGCGGCCCAGTCGTCGCCGAAGCTCACGTAGTAGAAGATCGCGCCCCGCAGGCGGACGCTGCGCAGGACGTCGGAGAGCGGATCCTGTGTCATCGCTGGGCCCTGGCGGTGCCTCGGTCAAGGAAGGCGGACGGGCGGCCGGTTCGGACGGCAAGTCCGGACGCGCGGACAAAGGTGCACGACGCGCGGAGAAGCGTCAACCGCGGCGGGCGCGAACAATGCGTCCCGTGACATCACACCGAGGAATCCCCATGAGACATCCGGAACACACCCTGGCCGACCGGGAATCGTCGGCGACCCGCGCGACGCGAAGCGTCGTCGAGAGCCACGTGGCACGCTTCGCCGAGGGCGACCTGGACGGAATCCTGGCGGACTATGCGCCGGGAGCCATCTTCTTCACGCCGCAAGGGCCGTTGCGGGGCACCGGGCAGATCGGGGCGCTCTTCCGCTCCCTGCTGGCCGAGTTCGGCAAGCCCGGGGCGTCGTTCAGCCTCGACCACCTGTGCGTCGAGGGGGATCACGCCTACCTCCTCTGGCATGGGAAGACCGCCGACAACGACTACGAGCTCTGCACGGACACCTTCATCGTCCGGAACGGGAAGATCGCGGTCCAGTCGTTCGCCGCGAAGATCACGCCCCTGCGGTGAAGGCCGGCCCCGTGCCGCCCGCCGATTCCATGGACCCGCACCCCAATCGAAGAAGGAGAAACACCATGAGTCCCGACCAATCCCAGGCCACCGCGCGCCGCCCTGCCGCGCCGCCGCCGGACCTCTCCGCCGTCAAGCAGAAGCAGCAGGCCACGTGGGCGAGCGGCGACTACGCCGTGATCGGCACGACGCTGCAGATCGTGGGCGAGCAGCTCGCCGAGTCGGCGGACATCCGCGCCGGCGAGCGCGTGCTCGACGTCGCCGCGGGCAACGGCAACGCCACCCTGGCGGCGGCCCGACGATTCGCCCGGGTCACCTCGACCGACTATGTCCCGGCGCTTCTCGGCAAGGCGAGCGCGCGCGCGGCCGCCGAGGGCCTCGATGTCGATTTCCAGGTGGCCGACGCGGAGAACCTGCCCTTCGAGGACGGGCGCTTCGACGCCGCCCTTTCCACCTTCGGCGCCATGTTCACGCCGGACCATGCCCGTCCCGCGCAGGAGATGCTGCGCGTCGTGAAGAGCGGCGGGCGGATCGGCCTGGCGAACTGGACGCCGGAAGGGTTCATCGGCCAGCTCTTCAAGGTCATCGGCGCCTACCTCCCGCCGCCGGCAGGGCTGAAGTCACCGGCCCTGTGGGGCACGGAACCGCACATCGTCGAGCTCTTCGGGGCGCGGGCCGCCGACATCCGGACCCAGCGCCGGATCTTCAACTTCCGCTACGCCTCGCCCCGGCACTGGCTGGAGATGTTCCGCGCCTACTACGGGCCGGTCCACCGGGTCTTCGCGACGCTCGACGAGGCCGGGCAGCGCGCGCTGGAGAAGGACATCACCGTCCTGCTCGAGCGCCTCAACACGGGTGGGGCCGGCACCCTCGTCGTTCCCGGCGAGTACCTGGAGGTGATCGTCGTGCGCCAGTGACGGACGGCGCGGTTGAGCGTTCCTTGCCCGGGATCAAACCCGGGCCGGGGCCGCGTCCTACGCTTGCACCATGAATACGACCTCCGGGATGCAGGCGAGGGTGCGGGCATTGCTGCCCGCGTTGTTCGTGGTTGCCGCCGGATTCGCCTGGGGCTCGCCTCCCGCGGAACTGGTGAAGGGCAAGGGCGGCGTCGACGATCCCAAGGGCGCCGGCGCCGTCTCGAGCGGCGTGGCGCTTCCGGCGCCCCCGCCCGTGACCGGCAACCGGAAGGCGCCCGTCGCCTCCTGGGGCAAGCCCCTGCCGTATCCCATCCTCATCGCCGACCGGCGCAACAACCGGCTCCTCGAGGTCACGCCCGACAAGCGCATCGTGTGGGAATTCCCGTCGCCCAACCTGACGGTCTACTCGGGCAACGAGGACGTGAACTTCTCCGAGGACGGCAGGCGCCTCGCGGTGAGCGAGGAGGACAACTACGACGTGCACATCGTCGACTACGAGAAGCGCGAGCTGGTGTGGACCTACGGCGTGCCGGAGAAGAAGGGCGCCGCGAAGGGCTTCCTCAACTACCCCGACGACGCGCACCTGCTCCCCGACGGCAAGTTCCTCACCGCCGACATCCGCAACTGCCGCGTCCTCATCATCGACCCGGCCAGCAACGAGATCGCCACGCAGTGGGGAAAGCCGGGCGACTGCCGCCACGACCCGCCGGGCCGGCTCGCGTACCCGAACGGGGCCACGCCGCTGGAGAACGGCGACATCCTCGTCTCCGAGATCCGCGACGCCTGGATCAGCCGCATCACGCGCGAGGGCAAGGTCGTCTGGAGCGTGAAGGCGCCCAACATCCGCTACCCCTCGGACGCGTTTCCCACCGTCGACGGGAAGAACGTCATCGTGGCCGACTTCGTCAAGCCCGGCCGCGTCGTGATCTTCGATCCCGCCACGCGCAAGGTGATCTGGCAGTACGACGCGAAATCGGGCGACGAGATGCTCGACCATCCCTCGCTCGCGCGCGAGCTGCCCGGCACCGGCGACGTCATCGTGGCGGACGACCTGCGCCACCGCGTGGTGGTGATCGACCGGGCCACCAGGAAGATCGTCTGGCAGTACGGCGTCACCGACACGCCCGGCCACAAGCCCGGCTACCTGTTCTACCCCGACGGCTTCGACCTCGACGTCTACCGCGACTGGCGGCCAGCGGCCCGGCAGTAGCCCGCCGGCCCTTGGGCCCGCCGCGGCTTTCGGGCGAGAATGCCGCCATGGATGACGAGTCCCTGATGCGCGCGGCCCTGGCGCTCGCGGAAGACGCGGCCCGCGCCGGCGAGGTGCCCGTCGGCGCGGTCGTCGTCAAGGACGGCGAGGTCGTCGGCCGCGGCTCCAACCGCCCCATCGGGACGAGCGACCCCACGGCGCACGCCGAGATCGTGGCGCTTCGCGAGGCGGCCGCGCGGCTGGGCAACTACCGCCTCACCGGCTGCGAGCTCTACGTGACGCTCGAGCCCTGCGCGATGTGCGTGGGCGCCATGCTGCACGCCCGCCTGGCGCGCGTGGTCTTCGGCGCGGCCGATCCCAAGACGGGCGCGTGCGGCGGCGTCGTCGCGCTTTCCGCCGAGGCGAAGCTCAACCACCAGACCGCCTTCGAGGGCGGCGTCCTCGCCGGGGAGTGCGGGGCGCTCCTGAAGCGCTTCTTCGCCGAGCGCCGCTGAGGCGGCCGCGCCCCGCCGCGGGTGTAGAATTTCCGGCGATTTCCCCCTCGCCGGTCCCGATGCCCGCTCCCCGTTTCGTCCACCTTCGCCTGCACACGGAATACTCGATCGTGGACGGCATGGCGCGCGTGGACGACGCCGTGGCCGCCGCGGGCGCCGACGGCATGCCGGCGCTGGCCATCACCGACGCCGGCAACCTCTTCGGCGCGGTCAAGTTCTACCTCGCCGCCCGCGCGGGCGGCGTGCAGCCGGTCATCGGCTGCGACCTCGCGATCACGAACGAGAAGAACCGTGACCAGCCCTTCCGGATCGTGGCCCTGTGCCGCGATGCCGCGGGCTACCTCGCCCTGTGCGACCTCATTACCCGTGCCTACTCGAGCAACCAGTGGCGCGGCCGGGCCGAGCTGCGCCGCGAGTGGCTGCAGGGCGCGCGGGGCCTCATCGTCCTTTCCGGGGCCGAAGGCGGCGACGTGGGCGCGGCGCTCGCAGCGGGCGCCACCGCGCACGCCGAGGAGCTCGCCCGCGGCTGGGCGCGCGACTTCCCCGGCGCCTTCTACGTGGAGCTGCAGCGAGCCGACCCGGAGAGGAGCGCCCCCTACGTGCGCGCGGCRGTCGCGCTCGCGGGCCGGCTCGAGCTTCCCGTCGTKGCCACGCACCCCGTGCAGTTCGTGAAGGCGGAGGACTACACCGCACACGAGGCGCGCGTGTGCATCGCGCAGGGCTGGGTCCTCGGGGACGCGCGGCGGCCGCGCGACTTCCGCCCCTCGCAGTACTTCAGGTCCCAGGACGAGATGGCCGCGCTCTTCGCCGACATCCCGGAGGCCCTCGAGAACTCCGTCGAGATCGCGCGCCGCTGCGCCTTCGAGTTCACCCTGGGCAAGACGCGGCTGCCGGACTTCCCCACGCCGCCGGGCGTGACCGTGGGCGAGCACCTGCGCGCGCTCGCCCTCGAGGGACTCGAGCGCCACCTGGCCGAGGCCTGGCCCGATGCCGCCGAACGCGATGTGGCGCGCCCGCGCTACCGGGAGCGCCTGGAGTACGAGGTGAAGACCATCGAGCAGATGGGCTTCCCCGGCTACTTCCTCATCGTCGCGGACTTCATCAACTGGGCCAAGCGCAACGGCGTTCCCGTGGGGCCGGGCCGCGGCTCGGGCGCCGGCTCGCTCGTGGCCTGGTCGCTCGGCATCACGGGGCTGGACCCGCTGCGCTACGAGCTCCTGTTCGAGCGCTTCCTCAACCCCGAGCGCGTGTCGATGCCCGACTTCGACATCGACTTCTGCCAGGACGGGCGCGACCGGGTGATCGAGTACGTGCGCGGGAAGTACGGCGCGCAGAGCGTCTCGCAGATCGCCACCTTCGGCACGATGGCGGCCAAGGCCGTCGTGCGCGACGTGGGCCGCGTGCTGGGCATGGGCTTCGGCGAGGTGGACCGCATCGCGAAGCTGATCCCGTTCCAGCTCGGCATCACGCTGGACGAGGCCATCAAGACCGAGCCGCAATTGAAGGGCCTCATCGAGGAGCAGGAGGAGGTGGCCGAGCTCATTCGGCTCGCCCGCTCGCTCGAGGGGCTCACGCGAAACGTCGGCATGCACGCGGGGGGCGTGCTCATCGCGCCGGGCAAGCTCACGGACTTCGCGCCGCTCTACTGCGCGGACGGGTCGACCGCCACCGTGAGCCAGTTCGACAAGGACGACGTCGAGAAGGCGGGCCTCGTGAAGTTCGACTTCCTGGGCCTCACGACGCTCACCATCATCGCCGAGTGCGAGCGCCACGTGCGCGCGATGGGCGTGCCGGACTTCGACATCCAGGCGATCCCCCTGGACGACCCGGCCGCCTACCGCATCTTCTCCTCCGGCAACACGGTGGCGATCTTCCAGTTCGAATCGCGCGGCATGCGCGACCTCATCATGAAGGCGCGCCCGGACCGGCTCGAGGACCTGATCGCCTTGAACGCGCTCTACCGTCCGGGGCCCATGGACCTCATCCCGGAGTTCATCGAGAGGAAGCACGGGCGCCAGCGCTGGGAGTACCTGGACCCGCGCCTGAAGGACATCCTCGATCCCACATACGGCGTCATGACCTACCAGGAGCACGTCATGACGATCGCGCAGGTGATCGGCGGCTACACCCTGGGCGG
This sequence comes from Betaproteobacteria bacterium, assembly GCA_003105245.1. Classification (GTDB taxonomy): domain Bacteria; phylum Pseudomonadota; class Gammaproteobacteria; order Burkholderiales; family Usitatibacteraceae; genus FEB-7. The sequence continues at coordinate 10,649 of PQAI01000185.1, forward strand.
CGCGGACCTGCTGCGGCGGGCCATGGGCAAGAAGAAGCCCGAGGAGATGGCCCAGCAGCGCGAGATCTTCCTCAAGGGCGCCACCGGGCGCGGGCTGGAGGAGAGGAAGGCGACGGTCCTCTTCGACCAGATGGAGAAGTTCGCGGGCTACGGCTTCAACAAGTCGCACTCCGCGGCCTACGCGCTGGTGGCCTACCAGACGGCTTTCCTCAAGGCGCATTACCCGGCCGCGTTCTGCGCGTCCAACCTGTCGGCGGTCATGAACGACACCGACAAGGTGCAGGTGATCTTCGACGACGCGCGCGCCAACGGCCTCGAGGTGCTGCCCCCGGACGTGAACGCGGGCGGCTACCGCTTCGCGCCGCTGGACGCGAAGCGCATCCGCTACGGGCTCGGGGCGGTCAAGGGCACGGGCGAGCAGGCGATCGACAACATCGTGGCCGCGCGCGAGGCGGGAGGGCCCTTCCGCGACCTGGGCGACTTCTGCCGCCGCGTCGACCGGCGGATCGTCAACCGGCGCGCCATGGAGGCCCTGGTCAAGGCGGGCGCCTTCGACGCGATCGAGCCCAACCGTGCGAGCCTCGCCGCCTCGCTGGGGGCGGCCATCGAGCTCGCCGAGAAGGCGGAGCGCTTCGCCCAGCAGACGAGCCTCTTCGGTGGCGCGGAGGAGGCCACGGCCGAGGCCTTCGAGCTCATGCGGGTGCCGGACTGGCCGGAGCGCGAGCGGCTCCTCGCGGAGAAGCAGAGCCTCGGCTTCTACATGTCCGGCCACCCCTTCAGCGCCTGGCGGGACGAGATCCGCCGCGTGGCGCGCACGCCGCTCGCGGACCTGCGGCCGGCCAACGAGCCGCAGATGGCCGCCGGCGTGATCTACGGCGTGCAGATGCGCAATTCGAGGCGCGGGCGCATGGCCGTGCTCACGCTGGACGACGGCAGCGCCCGGCTCGAGGTGGTCGTCTTCGGCGAGCTCTTCCACGAGAAGCGGTCCATGATCCAGGAGGACCAGGTCGTGGTCGTCCAGGGCCGCGTCTCGCAGGACGACTTCTCGGGGGGCATCCGCTTCACCGCCGACAAGCTGATGGACCTCGCGGAGATCCGCGGGGCCTACGCGCGCGGCCTGCGCCTGTCGATCAACGGGCAGGCGGACTCGGCGAAGCTGCGCGCGCTCCTCGCCCCGTACACGGGCGGCAAGTGCGCGGTGGCCATCCGCTACCGCAACGCCCAGGGCGAGTGCGACATCCGGCTGCCCGACGAGTACCGCGTGAAGGTGTCCGCGCCGCTGCTCGACTCGCTGGCCGAGTGGCTCTCGGAAGGCAACGTCGAGGTCGTCTACTAGGCCGCGGCGCTCACGCGGTCGGGTGCTGCTCGAAGTCCGAGTAGCGTCCCGCCTCCGGCGTCACGTCCACCTTCGTGACGCGCGCCGAGGGCGGCCCCTGCCTCGCCCAGGCCACGAGCGCCTCGACCGCCGGCGCCGGCCCGCAGACCACCGCTTCCACGGTGCCGTCGCGGCGGTTGCGCACCCAGCCCGCGAGCTCCAGCCGGACGGCTTCGCGGTGCAGCGACCAGCGGAATCCCACGCCCTGCACGACGCCGTGGATGCGAAGGCGCAGGCACGCCGCCTCACTCATCGCGGCCCACTTTCCCCCGGCCGCGCTTGGTGACGCCCCGGAGCTTCTTCTCGCCGATGCGCCGCTCCCTCGAGGCGCGCGTGGGCTTCGTGGGCACGCGCTTGCGGGGCACGTGGTTCAGGCGGACGAGGCGCTCGATGAGCCGCTCGAAGGCGATGTCGCGGTTKCGGTGCTGCGAGGGCGAGTCCTGGGCGACGACCACGACCCCCGAGGGCGGGTGGTACAGGCGCAGGGCGGACTCGGTGCGGTTGACATGCTGCCCGCCCGGGCCGCTCGCGCGGAACACCTCGACCACGACCTCCCGCTCSAGSRYSTCCCGGTCGGTSGCGTAGGGGGGAGGGGMKAGSGGCGKTCTTCTCGTGGCCATGGGGAATGATCCGGGCGGCGTACCCGTTCTCGAGGMCYTYGCCTCGATGCCGCGAAGGAAACCTACTTGATCCGCATGCCGGGCGTGGCGCCGGCGTCGGGGGCGAGCAGGTAGATGGAGCTGCCGTCGCCGGCCGCGAGCACCATGCCCTGCGATTCGCCGAAGCGCATCTTGCGCGGGGCGAGGTTGGCGACCATCACCGTGAGGCGCCCCACCAGCTCCTTGGGCGTGTACGCCGAGCGGATGCCGGCGAAGACGGTGCGCGTCTCGATGCCGATGTCGAGGGTGAGCTTGAGGAGCTTGTCGGCGTCGGGCACGAGCTCGGCGTCCACGATGCGCGCCACGCGCAGGTCGATCTTGCCGAAGTCGTCGATCGAGATGGTCTCGCCGACCGGCAGGATCGGGGCGGGCTTGGGAGGCTCGACCGGCTCGAGGCGGAATTCCGGCGCGGCGCCCGCCGCGGGCTTGGGCGCCTCGGGCTTCGCCTCCGCCGGCGGCTCGAGGAGCTCGGTGATCTGCTTCGGGTCGATGCGCGAGAGCAGGTGCTTGTAGGGCTGCACCACGTGCCCCGGCTTGAGCGCGTTGGGGACGTCCTCCCAGGTGAGGGGCTTCGCGAGCCCGAGGAAGGCCTCGACGTCCTCGGCCACCTTCGGCAGCACCGGCTTCAGGTAGATCGTGAGGATGCGGAAGAGCTCCAGGTAGAGCGTGCAGAACCACTGCAGCGCGGCCTCCTGCCCGGCCTCCTTCGCGATCTCCCAGGGCTTCTGCTCGTCGACGTACTGGTTCACGCGGTCGGCGAGGAACATGACCTGGCGGATGGCCTTGCCGAACTCGCGCGCGTCGTAGTCGGCGGCGATCTGGTCGGCGAAGCTGCGCACCTCGAAGAGGATGGCCGGCACCTGCTCCTCGTCGTCGGGCGCGGGCGCGGCCACGTTGCCGCGCAGCTTGTGCTTGAGCTCCCGGCCGGCCGAGAGCGGCTCCTCCGACAGGCGGCCGGCGAAGCGCTTGCTGATGAAGCCCGCCGCGCGGCTGGCGATGTTCACGTACTTGCCCACGAGGTCGGAGTTCACCCGCGCCAGGAAGTCGTCGGGGTTGAAGTCCAGGTCCTCCACGCGCGCGTTGAGCTTGGCGGCGAGGTAGTAGCGCAGCCACTCGGGATTCAGGCCCAGGTCGGCGTACTTCTGCGGGCTCACGGTGATGCCGCGCGACTTCGAGAGCTTCTCGCCGGTGAGGGTGAGGAAGCCGTGCACGAAGACGTTGTCCGGGACCTTCCGGCCGGCGAACTTGAGCATCGCGGGCCAGAAGAGCGCGTGGAAGTAGATGATGTCCTTGCCGATGAAGTGGATCTGCTCGAGCTTGGGGTCGGCCAGGACCTTGGCGAAGTCGAGCCCCTTCTTCTCGAGGTAGCTCTTGAGCGAGGCGAGGTAGCCGATGGGGGCGTCCAGCCAGACGTAGAAGTACTTGCCCTTCTCGCCGGGGATCTCGATCCCGAAGTAGGGGGCGTCGCGGGTGATGTCCCAGTCGTTCAGGCCCCCGTCGAGCCATTCGCGGACCTTGTTGGCCACCTCCGGCTGCAGCCGCCCGTCCTGGGTCCAGGACTTCAGGAACTCCACGCAGCGCGGGTCCGAGAGCCGGAAGAAGAAGTGCTCGGACTTCTTCATCACGGGCGTGGCGCCCGTGAGCGCCGAGAAGGGGTTCTTCAGGTCCGTGGGCGTGTAGACGGCGCCGCAGCTCTCGCAGGAGTCGCCGTACTGGTCCTTGGCGCCGCACTTGGGGCACTCGCCCTTKATGTAGCGGTCCGGCAGGAACATCCCCTTCACGGGGTCGAAGAACTGCTCGATSGTCTTGKTCGCGATGAAGCCGGCCTCGCGAAGCGCCGCGAAGATCTGGCCGGCGAGCTCGCGGTTCTCCTCCGAGTGGGTGGAGTGGAAGTGGTCGAAGCTCACCCCGAAGCGGGCGAGGTCTCGCCGGTGCGACTCGGCCACGCGCGCGATGAGCTCCTCGGGGGAGATGCCCTCGGCCTCGGCCTTGAGCATGATGGGGGCGCCATGGGTGTCGTCGGCGCAGACGAAGTGCACCTTGTGGCCCTGAAGCCGCTGGAACCGCACCCAGATGTCGGCCTGGGTGTACTCCATGATGTGGCCGATGTGGAACGGGCCGTTGGCGTAGGGCAGCGCCGTCGTGACGAAAAGCTTGCGTGGCATGAAGCCGGGTGGCGTGCCTGTTTGTGGTTGGCGGGCGGCCCGTGCGGCCGCGGGTGGCGTCGGCGGGCTCGCGAAATCTCGACGGGACAGGGTCAACTCGATTGTAGCAAATTGCTTTAAAATTGCGCGCTTACCTTCCACGCTTCCGCGCCCGCCCCCGCGAGCGCCCCATCCCGACATGGCAACTACCGACAAGGACGTCCTGGCAGCCCTTTCCGAGCTCATCGACCCGGTCACGGGCAAGAACTACGTGGAGGGGCGCTCCGCGAAGAACGTGAAGGTCGAGGGCGACCGCGTGACCCTCGACGTGGTCCTGGGCTACCCCGCCCGCGGCGTGATCGAGCAGGTGCGCTCGCAGGTGGTGGAGCGGCTGAAGAAGCTTCCCGGCGTGGCCTCCGTGAGCGCCAACGTGCAGTCGAAGATCGTCTCCCACGCCGTGCAGCGCGGCGTGAAGCTCGTCCCCGGCATCAAGAACATCATCGCGGTTGCCTCCGGCAAGGGCGGCGTGGGCAAGAGCACCACGGCGGTGAACCTCGCCCTGGCGCTCGCCGCCGAGGGCGCGTCGGTGGGCATGCTCGACGCCGACATCTACGGCCCGTCGCAGCCCACGATGCTGGGCATCACCGGCCGGCCGACCTCGCGCGACGGCAAGTCGATGGAGCCCATGGAGGGCCACGGGATCCAGGCGATGAGCGTGGGCTTCCTCATCGAGGCCGATACCCCCATGGTCTGGCGCGGCCCCATGGTCACCCAGGCCCTGGAGCAGCTCCTCACCGAGACGCGCTGGCGCGACCTCGACTACCTGGTGGTCGACCTGCCGCCGGGCACCGGCGACATCCAGCTCACGCTGGCCCAGAAGGTGCCCGTCACCGGCGCGGTGATCGTCACGACCCCGCAGGACATCGCCCTCATCGACGCCCGCAAGGGCCTGAAGATGTTCGAGAAGGTGGGCGTGCCCATCCTCGGGATCGTCGAGAACATGGCGATCCACGTCTGCTCGAAGTGCGGCCACGCCGAGCACATCTTCGGCCACGGCGGCGGCGAGCGCATGTGCAAGGACTTCGACGTCGAGTTCCTGGGCGGGCTGCCCCTGGACATCAACATCCGCGAGCAGGCCGACAGCGGCCGGCCCACCGTGGTGGCCGACCCCGACGGCAAGGTCGCCGCGATCTACCGCGAGATCGCCCGCAAGGTCGCCGCKCGCATCGCCCGCCAGGCCGAGGACCGCACSGCSGTCTTCCCSAAGATCGTCGTCCARAAYACGTRATCRCCGGYMATTGAARGGRCATCGGGGCGATCGWTCGAGCGGACGATCCCGCCGCTCAACTCCGTGAGCAGGAAACCATGAGCATAAAGAGCGACAAGTGGATCCGCCGCATGGCGGCCGCGCACGCGATGATCGAGCCCTTCGAGCCCGGGCAGGTGCGCCAGGTCGACGGCCGCCGCATCGTCTCCTACGGCACCTCGAGCTACGGCTACGACATCCGCTGCTCGCGGGAATTCAAGATATTCACCAACATCAACGCCACCATCGTCGACCCGAAGGCCTTCGACGAGAAGTCGTTCGTGAACTTCGAGGGCGACGTCTGCATCATCCCGCCCAATTCCTTCGCGCTCGCCCGCACCGTGGAGTACTTCCGCATCCCGAGGAGCGTCCTCACGGTCTGCCTCGGGAAGTCGACCTACGCGCGCTGCGGGATCATCGTGAACGTGACCCCCTTCGAGCCCGAGTGGGAGGGGTACGTCACCCTCGAGTTCTCCAACACCACGCCGCTGCCGGCCAAGATCTACGCCGGCGAGGGCTGCGCGCAGGTGATCTTCTTCGAGTCCGACGAGGTCTGCGAAACCTCCTACCGCGACCGCGGCGGCAAGTACCAGGGGCAGCACGGGGTGACGCTGCCCAAGATGTGACCGCCCCGGGCGCGTCAATGCCCCTTCCGGGTAACCCGCCCTGCTTCTTCCGGATATTGCGGCATCGGCCCGGTTTTGCCCTATACTGCGCGCATTTTTCGCCCCGTGCCCCGGGGCGCCGTCGTCCCCGCGCGGGGAAATGAAGGAGGTCATCATGACAGGAGCGAGGAAGTACCGGAATGCCGCCGATGCGCGCAGCCGCGCGCGCCGTCCTTCCCGTATCGCCTCGACGACCCGTCACGAAAGACATCGATGCCCCGAGCCGTAGTCAAGAAGCTCCGCCCCGTTCCGGAGTTTCCCCTCGACACCCACCCCGAAGTCAGCCTCGACTTCGCCACCGTCAAGCAGTACCTCGCCCGGCACCCCTACAGGAAGCCGGTCCTCCTGGTCGACCTGGACATCGTGCGCGCCAAGACGCGGCGCTTCCGCGCGGCGCTGCCGCGGGTGCGCCCGCACTTCGCCGTCAAGGCGAACCCCGACCCGCGCGTCCTGAAGGTGCTGATCCAGGAGGGCGCGGGCTTCGAGATCGCCTCGATCGCCGAACTCGACCTCCTCCTCACGCTGGGCGTGCCGGTGGCGGAGATCTTCTACTCCAATCCCATGAAGTCGCGCGCCTACCTCGAGTACGCGGCGGCCAAGGGCGTGGAGTGGTACGTGGTCGACTCGGAGGAGGAGATCCGCAAGGTCCAGTCGGTCAAGGCCGACGCCAAGCTCTACCTGCGCATCGACGCGCCCAACATCGGCAGCGACTGGCCGCTCGCGGGCAAGTTCGGCGCGCACATGAACGACATCCCCGAGCTCATCGCCGCGGCCGTCGACTGCAAGGCCGACCTCGCGGGCGTGACCTTCCACGTGGGCTCGCAGTGCCTCAACCCCGAGAACTGGCGCGTGGGCATGGAGCGCGCGCGCAAGGTGTTCGCGGCGATGCGCGCCGCCGGGCTCGACCCGCGCCTGCTGAACCTCGGCGGCGGCTACCCGGTGCGGCACGTGAAGCCCATCCCCGCCATCGAGACCATCGCGGAGCTCATCAACAAGGAGCTGCGCCACTTCGGTCCCGAGATCCAGGTGATCGCCGAGCCGGGCCGCTACCTCGTCTCCGACGCCGGCTACTTCATCTGCCGCGTGGTGGGCACCGCCACGAGGAACGGCCAGCGCTGGATGTACTGGGACGCGGGCGTCTTCGGCGGCGTGATCGAGACCACGGAGGGCCTGCGCTACAACCTCTACACGGACCGCGACGGCGAGCCCGTGGCCTGGAACGTGGCCGGGCCGACCTGCGACTCCGTCGACGTGGTGATGCGCGACGAGCTCCTGCCCTCGGACCTGCAGGAGGGCGACTTCATCTTCATCAAGAACGCCGGCGCCTACACCACGGCCTACGCCTCGAACTTCAACGGCTTCCCGCTGCCCGAGGTGGCGGTCCTCGGCAACGGCAACGCCTGACGAGCGCGAGCGAGACCCTCGGCTTGGCGCAGGATTTCTGGGCCTCGAGCGGCTTCCGCAACCTCGCGCGCGGGCCAGACGGGTGGCTCGTGCCGGGCGACGACTACCTGCGCCATTTCCTCGCCCGCGCGGAGCTCGTTCCGCCTCCCGAGGCCGGCCCGGGCGAGCGCCACCTGCACGCGAGGCTCCTCGACAAGCCGCGCCTCGCCGTGCCGCCGGGCGACCTCGCCGCCGTGGAGGACGCCGACGCGCGCGAGAACTGGGCCGAGTTCCTTCGCTTCCGCGAGCGGCTCCTCGCCGCCGGTTCCGTCGAGGCCTGCTACGTGGAGCAGTTCCGGCGGCCGCAGGTCGACCTCGCGCCGCCGTTCCTCGACGCCCTGGCCCAGGCCATCGTGCGCGGGCTCCTCGACGGGCTGGCTGACCCGTGGCTCGCCCGCGCCGGCGAGCTCTTCTTCCGTCCCCAGCGATTGAGCGTCCAGGGCGGCCAGGTCCTCGCGGCCGACGCCTCCACGATCGAGGCCTACGCGGAGACCGGCGGGTTCGGCAACCTCGGGCGGCTCATCCGGCAGCAGAACACGCCCGTCGCCGCGGTGAAGATGGACGTGCTCAACGCCGAGAACGCGCCGTTCTACTTCCTGCGCGACGAGCTCTTCTCGTTCCTGCTCGACCTCACGCCCGGCCGCGAAGGGGCCCGGGCCCTGGCCACGGTGCTGGAGCGCTGGGTGGCGCACCTGCTGGGCGTGCGCGTGGGCATCGAGCCGGTGGAGCGCGTGACGGACGAGCGCTGGCGCTGGCACGCCGGCCTGGACGTGGAGTCGACCGCGATCCTCAACGCGCTATACCTCGGGGAGCCCGTGGACGAGGAGGCGCGCGCGCGCCTGGTGGCACTCTTCCGCCTCGAGTTCGCCGATCCCGCCGACGCCTCGGCCGAGGCGGCCGGCCGGCCCGTCTACCTGGGACTCGCCTTCCGCGAGGACCACACGCTGCGCCTGAAGCCGCAGAACCTCCTCTCGAGCCTGCCGCTCGCGCGGGCGAGCTGAAGGCCCGGCGCGGTAAGATGTCCCCTTCGCAACGCGACCGGACAGGACCATGACGAAAGTGGGCGAGAACACGGGCACGTACATGCTCGGCAAGGAGCTCGACATCCTGATGAAGGAGCGCTCGCGGCTGCTGCGGGTGGCGGGCGCGGCCGCGCAGTTCGTCGCCCTCATGGAGAGCCGCGCCCTGCCCAAGTCGGTGGCCACGGAGGCGGAGCTGCTCGCCGAAAGCGTGAACGCGCTTCCCGAGGACACCCTGCGCGACGCGCTCGCGTCCATCACCCGACCCCTGAAGGAGGCGCCGTGAATCCCGAGACCTTCAACATGAGCATCCGCAAGTTCCTGAAGAGCGTGGGCGTGCAGTCCCAGCGCGAGATCGAGCACGCGGTGGAAAAGGCGCTGGCGGACGGCCGGCTCAAGGGCAGCGAGACGCTGCCGGCGAAGATGACGCTCACCATCGAGGGCCTCGCGATCAGCGTGGCGATCGACGGGCGCATCGCGCTCGAATAGGCCGGCCATGAACGATCTCGGGGGCGTGCCGCCCGTCACCTGGGCCGACGTCGAGTCGGCCGCCGAGCGCCTCCAGGGCGTCGCCCACCGCACGCCTGTGATGACCTCGCGCACATTCGACGAGCGCACGGGGGCGAAGGCGTTCTTCAAGTGCGAGAACTTCCAGCGCATGGGCGCCTTCAAGTTCCGCGGCGCCTACAACGCGCTCTCGCGCCTCGGGCCCGGCGAGCGCAGCCGCGGGGTCGTGGCGTTCTCCTCGGGCAACCACGCCCAGGCGGTGGCGCTCGCCGGCCGCATTCTCGGGATCCCGGCGGCCATCGTGATGCCCGCCGATGCCCCGGAGGTGAAGGTGGCGGCGACGAGGGGCTATGGCGCCGAGGTGATCTTCTACGACCGCGCCGCGGGCCAGGACCGGGAGGCGTTCGCGGCGGGCATCGCCGCCGAGCGCGGCGCCACCCTGATCCCGCCGTTCGACCACCCGCA
>PQAI01000186.1 GCA_003105245.1 Betaproteobacteria bacterium
CGGCCGGGGCCGCGCGGGAAGCGCGCGCCCCTAGCTGCAGATGGGCACCGGGCTGGAGAACACGAAGCGCCGGATCAGCTTCGTGACCGGCGCGCCGTTGACCGTGTAGGACATCACGCCCGTCGTTCCGCTCGTGAAGGTGAACCGCATCGTGCCCACGGTCGTGTAGTTCGCGGGGAAGGTGATCGGGGTGAAGGGCACGGCGTTGAAGGCCGGTCCCGTCGTCCGGTAGAGGTCCCCGAGGTAGGAGCCGTCGGGCTGCCGCGTGCCGCCGGACATGACCAGCCACATGTCGCGGCCCGAGGCGTCGTAGGTGAAGAGCGTGGCGAAGAGCGTGTTGTCCTGGTGCGTCACGTTCACGCCCCACCCGGCCTCGTTGTCGGTGAGCCACAGGTCCTGGTAGTTGGTGGACGAGTCGCGCGAGGCGGTGGTGCCCACGCAGTTGTACCCCGTCGCGCCGTAGACGTACTTCACGATGTTCTTCACCACGGGCAGCCCGTTGACGCTGTAGGTGAGCGTGGCCGTGGTGGCGCTCGTGAAGTTGAGCGTCATCGTCCCGACGGTCGTGTAGTTCGAGGGGCCGATGGAGGTGAACGGCACGGCGTTGAAGGCCGGCCCGGTCGTCCGGTAGAGCGTCCCGGCGTAGGAGCCATTCGGCTGCTTCGTGCCGCTGGACATCGACAGCCACAGGTCGCGGCCCGACGAGTCGTAGGTGAAGAGCGTGGCGAAGAGGATGTCGCCCTGGTGGACGACGTTGAGTCCCCAGCCCGCCTCCGACGGGGTGAGCCACAGCGCCGTGTAGTTCGCGGTGCCGCCGCCTCCCGAGGCCGTGGCCGTGATCGAGACGTCGTCGACGAAGAAGTTCGTCACGTTGGAGGAATCCGTCGTCGCGGTGAACACCAGCCACACCGTCTGCCCGCGGAAAGCCGACACGTCGAACGAACCGCTCTGCACCCAGCCGGAGGTCCGGTCCGCGTTGCTGAGCGTGGTGAGCGTGGCGAGGCGCGCGCCGGTGGCCTGGCTCGCGATCCAGACCGTCATGCGGTCGTACGCGGTCGAGCCCGATTCCTGCGTGGCGACGTAGTACCAGAACCGCAGCGAGGCCTGCGTGGCGTCGGCGGGGATGGTCACCGACGAGTACAGGGTGTCCGTGCCGCTGTCGTAGCCGCCCAGCCAGGCGTACCACGACCCGGCGCGCGCCACCGACGCATCCTGGTAGATGATCGGGTAGCCGCCCGTGGCGGACTGGGACCAGCCCGCCGTGCCGGTCTCGAAGCCCGGGTTGCTCACCAGGTTGGTGCTGGAGGTCACCGGGGCCTGCTGGCTCACCGTGAAGGACTGCCCCGCGATCGTGAGCGTCCCGGTGCGCGCGGCGCCCGAGTTGGAGGCCACCGAATAGGAGACGGTCCCGCTTCCGTTCCCGCTGCTGGAGCTCGAGATCCACGAGGCGTTGCTGGTCGCGGACCAGGCGCAGCCCGAGGTCGTGGTCACCGTGAGCGTCCCCGACGTCGCGCCGGCCCCGACCGTCACGCTGGTGGGCGAGAGCGAATAGCTGCAGGCGCCGGAAGTGGGGGCGAGGTACTGGGAGATCGCCGGGAATACCTGGTCGAAGCGCGAGTAGTAGTCGCGCAGGCTTGCGCCGGAGGCCGTGCAGCTGGAGGGTCCCCCGTAGAGCCCGCCGCGCAGCTGGTACTGCCCCGAGCCCGAGTTGAAGGTGAAGATCCCCGAGCCGGAACTGCCGCCCTCGGTGACGCCGGTGGCGGTGGAGTTCCACGACGAGATGATGAAGCCGGTAGACGAATCGAACGGGGAGCCGAAGCCGCCCATCGTGGCGAGGCTCACCTTCTTGAAGTCGCCCGCCGGGTGGTGGACGGCCGTGAGCGCGGTCCCCGAGGAAAGCGTATTGGCGTCCCAGCCCGAGAACACGGCGCCGGCCGGCGGCGAGGCGTTCAGGCGCAGGAGGAGCGAGTCGGCGGCCGCGTTGGCGTACAGGAGCGTGGCGCCGCCCGGCAGCTGCGTGTAGCCGGAGCCCGCGGAGCCGGAGCCGCAGGAGGTGCGGTCGTAGAACCAGTGCGTGGTGAGCGTGCTGGCGGACGCCTGCGTGCTCATGCAGTGGTTGGCCGAGTAGAAGTACGGCGTGAACGAGCTGTTGGTCGTGTTGAGGAGCGTGCCGGTGCAAAGGTACGTGCCGCCGCCCTGGCCGTCGGAGAAGGTCATCTTCGCCACGGACTTCCCGGTGCTCGCCAGCGCGGCATCCGACGCGGAGCGGCAGATGAGGTCGACCTCGCACGACTGGGAAGCCTTGGCCAGGGACTCGATGGCGGGGTCCGAGGGGCTGGCGAACAGGTGCGAGAGGCGGGCAACCGACATCGCCACCTCGGAGGTCGCCGTGCCCGTCGGCACGAAGACCTCGACGATCGCCGCATCGCCCTCCAGCACGGGGCTCCAGTAGGTCTCGCCCGCCGCGATGTCCCCGGGCCGGAAGGGACCGTAGACCGTGCCGAGGTCCTTGCGGCCCGCGAAGCGAAGTTCCGCTCCCGCGGGCAGGCCGCGCACTGCCAGGCCCACGCGAAGCGCGTGCGCGCCGGAGGAGGAAACCTCCCACTGGGCCGCCAGCCCGCCCGCCACCGCGGTCCACTGCAGCGCGGCGCTGCCGGCCTGTCCCTTGGTCGCGACGATGTCGCGGCCGATGCCGATCTGGAGCTTCTTGTGGAACGAGGCGGAGTTCGCCTGGCGAACGGCCTCGATCTCGGCCGGGTCCGCGGCCTCGAGCGCGAGGACGCTCGCCTTGCGCGCCCCCGCCCCCAGCTTGAGCGCCTCGACGCGCACCGCCTTGGCCACGGCGGGCATCGTCGCGGAATCCACCGACAGCGCCAGGACCTGCGGCGCTCCCGCGAGCACGGCGATCGAGACCAGCAACCTGACCATCCAACGCGTGGTTTTCATGGAGTGGGCCTTGTTGGAATGAATTTTCGGGGAGTGGCCGCCGACGCGAAAGGGAACGACGCCCGGCGCATCGGGACCATTCTACGTCCGCGCTCCCCGCGATGCAGCGCCGCCGGATTCAGGCCGATTCGACGCGGTCGCCGCCGGAGGCGCGCGCGGCATCGAACGCCTTCTCCGCCCGCGCCATGACCGCGCCCGCGTCGTCGCCTTCCCGCCATTCGGCGTGCCCGAAGCTCGCCGTGGCGGAGGTGGCTGCCATTCCCGGCGCGGCGGCCGCGAAGGACCGGCGGATGCGCTCGGTGATTCCCACGGCGCGGTCGGGGGGCGTGTGGGTGAGCAGCAGCATGAAGCGGTTGTCGCCGACGCGGCAGGCGATGTCCGACTTGCGCGTCTCGTTGCCCACGACGCGCGCGAAGCAGCGCAGCACCTCGTCGGCCTGCTCCTGCCCCAGGTGGCTCGCGATGCCCTCCAGGCCGTCGATCGCCGCGAGCGCGAGGCACAGGGGCCCGCCATAGCGCCCCGCGCGGTGCACCTCGACCTCCAGCGCCTGCTCGAACGCCCTGGGATTGCCCAGGCCGGTGATGCGGTCCACGAGGCTCATGACGCGCACCTGCTCCTCGCGGTTGCGCAGCTGCGCCTTCGCCTCCTCCAGCTCGCGGCGCACGCTCGCGAGCTCGTTCGACAGGCGCACCACCGCCTTGCTCAGGTGCTCGATATCCGCGTCGCCTTCGTCCGGCGCCGATCCGGCCTTCTTCTCGTCCACGGCTTCGTCCCCTTTCCGGGAAACCCGGCGCGCGCCGGGAGGCTTCTGTTACATTCTGCCGCATGAGCGCACCGGCCCACCAGCGCGGCCTCTCGGCCCGGGACATGGAGGCGATCCTCGCGGTCACCAGCAAGCTGGCGGCCCCGTTCGACCTGCGCACGATGCTCTCCGAGGTCGTGAGCGCGGCCAAGCAGGTGCTGCAGGCCGACGGCGGCTCGGTGTGGCTCTACGACGCGGCCACCGACGAGCTGATCCTGGAGGTGGCCACGGGCATCGAGCCGCTGCGCGTGCCCGCGGGCACCGGGATCGTGGGCGCGTGCGCGCGCGACCGGCGCCTCATCAACGTGCCCGACTGCTACGCCGACCCGCGCTTCAATCCCGAGGTGGACCGGCGCTCGGGCTACCGCACGCGCTGCATGCTCACGCTCCCGCTCGTGGACCACAAGGACGTTCTCGTGGGCGTGATGCAGGTCCTCAACAAGGCCGACGGCTCCTTCGACGGCGMSGACGAGACGCTCGCCATCGCGCTCGCGGCCCAGTGCGCCGTCGCCCTGCAGCGCGTGCGCATGACCGAGGCGCTGATCGAGGGCGAGAAGCTGCGCCAGGAGCTCGAGATGGCGCGCGTGGTGCAGATGAGCACCCTGCCCTCGCGCATGCCCGAGGTGGCGGGCTACGACGCGTTCGGCATGTGCCGCCCCGCCGGGCTCACCGGCGGCGACACCTTCGACCTCGCCGCGATCGACCAGGGCCTGCTGGTCGTCCTCGGGGACGCGACCGGGCACGGCATCGCCCCGGCCCTCTCGGTGACGCAGATGCAGGCGATGCTGCGCGTGGCCTTCCGCCTGGGSGCGAGCCTCGAGACCGCGTTCACCCAGGTGAACAACCAGCTCGCGGACACGCTGCCGGAGGACCGCTTCATCACCGCCTTCATCGGCCTGCTCGACGCGCARARCCACCGCCTKCGCTTTCTCAGCGGCGGGCAGGGCCCCATCCTGCATTTCCAGTCCGCCGCCGGAAGCTGCGCGCGCCACAAGCCCACCAGCTTCCCGCTGGCCGCGATGCCCCTGACGACCCTGCGCCCCGCGGTGACGCTGGACATGCAGCCCGGCGACGTGCTGGTGCTCCTGTCCGACGGCATCTACGAGTACGCCAACGCCGCGGGCGAGCAGTTCGGCGAGGAGCGCGTGCGCGAGGTGGTCGCCGCGCACCACGCCGGCTCCGCCGCCGCCCTCGGCGAAGCGCTCCTGGAGGCCGTCGGGGCCTTCGCCGGCGGCGCCCCGCAGGAGGACGACATCACGATCGTGCTCGTCCGGCGCATGCCCGGCGCCGGCGAGGCGCGGCGCTTTCCGCGCACCATCGACGCCCTGCCGGAGATCTTCGCCTTCACCGCCGGCTTCGTCGCCGACCACGGGGTGGACAGGGAGATTCTCAATACCGTCGATTTCGTGGTGGAAGAACTGTTCACGAACATGGTGAAATACGGCGCGGCGGCGGATCCGGGGACCGGGGTGCGGATCGAGCTCCGGGCGGTCGCGGGAGGCGTCGAGGCGACCCTGGTCGATTCCGGGGTGGAGCCCTTCGATCCGACCCTCGCGCCGGATGCCCGGGTCGACGCACCCCTCGAGGAGCGCCGCCCCGGCGGACTGGGAATCCACCTCAGCCGCCGGCTGGTGGACTCGTGGGACTATGAATACGTGCCGGAGCGGCGGGAAAGCCGCATCCGGTTCAGGAAAACGCTGGCGGGGAAGCCGGCGCCGGGCAACGCATCGGGTGGGGAGGCGTGATGCTGGCGATCGAACAGGGCGCGCAAGGGGTGGTCGTGATCAAGGGCCGGCTGGACGCCGCCCAGTCCCCGGCGGCCCAGGCCTTCCTCGACAAGGTCCAGGGGACGGTGGCCCTCGACTGCTCCGGTCTCGAGTACATCTCCAGCGCCGGCCTCGGCGTGCTGCTCAAGACCCAGAAGCGCCTGCTCGCCTCGGGCGGGAAGCTGCGCCTCACCGGGGTGAGCCGCCACCTGCAGGACATCTTCCAGTATTCCGGCTTCGACCAGATCCTCGAGATCGAGCCGGCGCGGTAGGTCCGCGGCCAACTTTTCCCGACCTCGCGTGTAATTGTGGAAAGCGACCACGACCAGGCCCTGGTGGCGGGTTGCCGGAACGGCGACCGGGCCGCCTTCGCGAGTCTCGTGGCACGCTACCAGCAGCCGATCTACAACGCCGCCTACCGGGTGCTGGGCAACGCCGACGATGCGGCCGACACCGCGCAGTCGGTGTTCCTGAAGGTGGCGGAACGGATTCACGAGTACGACCCGCGGTTCAAGTTCTTCAGCTGGCTGTACCGGATCGCGGTCAACGAGTCGCTGAACCTCCTGCGCCGGAACGGCCGCGAGGAGCCGCTGGACGAGGACGCGGAAATCCCGGGCGGCGATGGCGCCAACCCGGAGTGGCAGGTGAGCGAGGCCCAGGTCTCGCGCAGGGTGCAGAAGGCGTTGATGCGGATGCGTGCGGAGGACCGGGTGATGATCGCCTTGCGGCACTTCTCGGAGTGCAGCTACCGCGAGATCGGGGCGATCCTGGAGCTGGACGAGAAGACGGTGAAGTCGCGCCTCTACGATGCGCGCAGCCGATTGAGGGGACTGCTGCAGGACCTGCAGGGATACTGACCATGAAAGACCGAGACATCGACCAGCTGATGCAGGACGTCCTCGACGGGTCGGCCTCYCCCGAGGAGGCCGCCGAGCTCGAGCGCTTCCTGGGCGCCAACGCCCCGGCCCGGGCGCGATTCGAGGAATACACCCGCCTTTTCCGCGACCTGGGRCGCGTGCCCCGGGYRCAGCCGCCCGAYGGATTCGGGCCGGCGCTGATGGAAAGGGTGGCCCTGCGSCCCGCCCGRTCSGGGGGGTGGCGCCAACTTTTTTCGCTTTCGCGTGTAAGTAGGGGRAGTRCCAATGGATCCCGGGGTCATGCTCCGGGGCTTTCAGTCAGGGCCCACCGGGGTTTCCAGCCGGGTCCACACATGGGGGAATGGGAAATGAGCGAACAACAAGGCAGCACGAAAAGCAATCGCAAGCTCTGGATCGGCGGCGGCATCGCCGCGGCGGCGGCCGTCGTCATCGTCTCGCAGGTCGGCATCGACTATCCGGCCAGCGGGGACGCCACCTCCGGCACCATCGCCCCGGCGCAGCGCTACCGGGCCGAGCAGCCCACGTCCAAGGACGTGCAGGTGAGCTCGCCGTCCAGCCCGCAGGGTGGCCAGCCGACGCAAGCCGGCGAATCCAGCACCGTCAACGCGGCCAACGCCAACCAGGCTTCGGCGAACCAGGGCACGGCGAACCAGGCCACGGCGAACCAGGGCACGGCGAACCAAGGCACGGCGAACCAGGCTTCGGCGAACCAGGGCGTTGCCAACCAGGCCACGAGGAACCAGGCCTCCGCCAACCAGGGCACCGCGAACCAAGGGACCGCCAACCAAGGCACGGCCAACCAAGGCATCGCCAACCAGGCCAAGTCGAACCAGGCTTCCGCCAATCAAGGCACCGCGAACCAA
Source organism: Betaproteobacteria bacterium (assembly GCA_003105245.1). Taxonomy (GTDB): domain Bacteria; phylum Pseudomonadota; class Gammaproteobacteria; order Burkholderiales; family Usitatibacteraceae; genus FEB-7. Next base: position 7,256 of record PQAI01000186.1, read on the forward strand.
GGAACCGCCAATCAAGGCACGGCCAACCAGGCCAAGTCCAACCAAGGTACGGCCAACCAGGGCACGGCGAATCAAGGCACGGCCAACCAAGGCACCGCCAACCAGGCCAAGTC
>PQAI01000187.1 GCA_003105245.1 Betaproteobacteria bacterium
TCCAGCCAGTCGGGGTCCGGAAGCTCCGCGAACACCCGCCGCAGCCCCGCGCCCCAGCGCGAGCGCAGCATCGTGAAGTAGGGGTCGCCCTCGCGGATCCGCTGCTGCAGCCCGACGCGCAGGTTGTCCCTGGGCAGCCACAGCAGGTCGATGGGAAGGCCCACGGAGATGTTGGACTTCATCGTGGAGTCGAAGGAGATGAGCACGCACTTGGCGGCCTCCTTCTGCGGCGTGCCGGTGCCGACCACGCGGTCGAGGATGGGCTTGCCGTACTTCGACTCGCCGAGCTGGAAGTAGGGCGTCTCGTCGGTCGCCTCGATGAAGTTGCCCTGGGCGTAGACGTGGAAGAGCCGCATCGCCTCGCCCTTCACCTGCCCGCCGACGATCATGTTGGCGCTCGCGTCGATGTTGTTCTGCATGAGGTAGGGGCCGTCCTTGCGCTGCATCTCGCGCAGCGCGTCGCCCACGAGCGTGGCCGCGTCGTACATCGAGTCGACGTTCCAGATCGTGGGGGTGCCCTCGGCGGCGTGCTGGTGGCGGTCCAGGAGGTTCACCACCCCCTGGGTGATGGCGAGGTTGCCGGAGGACAGGACCACGATCACGCGGTCCTCCTTCCTCTCGAAGACGCGCATCTTCGTGAACGTGGAGACGTGGTCCACGCCGGCGTTGGTGCGCGAGTCCGAGGCGAAGATCATGCCTGCGTCCAGGCGCAGGGCGATGCAGTAGGTCATGGCGGGGGAGTTTTCGCGGGCGGTTGTGCAAGGCGATCATAGCGCATGGCCGGCCCGCCGGCTCCGCGGGCCTCATGGGGGAAGCGTGGGCGCGAAGAAGCTCCTCTGCACCTCGACGGAGAGCTCCTGCATGGAGTCGAGGTAGGCCGTGAGGTACTCGTGCAGCCCCTGGGCGAAGATGTCCTGGATGCGGCCGTAGCGCAGGCGCGAGAGGACCTGGCCCGCCAGGCGCAGGCACTCGGGGGAGCGGTCGTTCCTCACCAGGTCGAGGGTGTCGCTCACCTGGCGCATGCAGAAGTGCAGGCTCCTCGGGACGTCGTCGCGCAGGATCAGGAGCTCGGCGAGCCGGATCGGCGTGATCACGTCGCGGTAGACCTTGCGGTAGGCCTCGAAGGCCGACACCGAGCGCAGCACGGCCGACCACTGGTAGTAGTCCACGGCGCCCCCCACGTCCGTCACGCTCGGCAGGAGCACGTGGTACTTCACGTCGAGGATGCGCGCGGTCGAGTCGGCGCGCTCGATGTGCGTGCCCAGGCGGGTGAAGCTGTAGGCGTCGTCGCGGCGCATGGTGCCGAAGGTGACGCCCCGGAAGAGGTGGCTCCTCTCCTTGACCCAGTCGAAGAACGCGGAGATCCCGCGCGCGTTCATCCGCTCCTCCGTCATCTGCTGCATCTCGAGCCAGGTGGTGTTGAGGACCTCCCACATCTCCGAGGTGATGGCGCCGCGCACCGCGCGCGCGTTGTCGCGGGCCTGGCGCGCGCAGGAATGGATGGAGGAGGGGTTCTCCGGGTCGAGGGCCATGAAGTGCAGCACCTCGCGGGCGCACACCGTGCTGTGGCGCCCGGAGAAGGGGAAGAGGGTGCCCGTGATGTTGAGGGGCGCGAACCATTCCTGGTCCTGCAGCCGCGGCTCCTTCACGAGGAGGGACATGCGCCAGGTCACGTCGAGCACGCGCGCGGTGTTCTCCGCGCGCTCGACGTAGCGGCTCATCCAGTAGAGGTTGGAGGCGACTCGGCTGAGCATGGGGTTCAGTCCACCACCCACGTGTCCTTCACGCCACCGCCCTGGGAGGAGTTCACGACGAGGGAGCCCTCGCGCAGCGCCACGCGGGTGAGGCCTCCGGGGGCCAGGCGGACCTTCTGCCCGGTGAGCACGTAGGGGCGCAGGTCGACGTGGCGCGGCGCCAGGGCGTCGCCGCAGAACGTGGGCACCTGGGAGAGCGACAGCGTGGGCTGCGCGATGAAGCGCTCCGGGGCGTCGAGGATGCGGCGCCGGTAGTTCTCCCGCTCCTCGCGCGTGGACGTGGGGCCCACCAGCATCCCGTAGCCCCCGGAGCCCTGCGTCTCCTTCACCACCAGGTCCTCGAGGTGGTCGAGCGCGTAGGCCAGGTCGTCGGGCTCGCGCAGGAGGTAGGTCGGCACGTTGGCGAGGATGGGCTCCTCGCCGAGGTAGAAGCGGATCATCTCCGGCACGAAGGGGTAGATGGACTTGTCGTCCGCCACTCCCGTGCCGATCGCGTTGGCGAGCGTCACGCGGCCCGCGCGGTAGGCCTCCAGGAGCCCCGGCACCCCCAGCATGGAGTCCGGGCGGAAGGCGAGCGGGTCGAGGAAGTCGTCGTCGATGCGCCGGTAGATCACGTCCACGCGCTGCGGCCCCTGCGTCGTTCGCATGAAGACGGTGCGGTCCTGCACGAAGAGGTCCTGGCCCTCGACCAGCTCGATCCCCATCTGCTGCGCGAGGAAGGCGTGCTCGAAATAGGCGCTGTTGAAGTGGCCGGGCGTGAGCAGGACGATCACCGGGTTCTCGACGTCGCGCGGGGCGAGCTCGCGCAGCGTCTCGAGGAGCATGTCCGGGTAGTGGTCGACCGGCCGGATCGACTGCAGCGCGAAGAGCTCGGGAAAGAGCCGCATCATCATCTTGCGGTTCTCGAGCATGTAGGAAACGCCCGAGGGCGTGCGCAGGTTGTCCTCGAGGACGTAGTACTTGCCGTCGGCGTCCCTCACGAGGTCCACGCCGGCCACGTGCGCGTAGGTGCCGCCGGGAACGTCCACGCCGACCATCTCCTGGCGGAACTGGGAATTCGACTCGACGTCCTCGGCCCGGATCCGCCCGGCGCGCAGGATCTCCCTGCCGTGGTAGATGTCGTGGAGGAAGCGGTTGAGGGCGGTGACGCGCTGGCGCAGCCCCGCGGCAAGCTGGTCCCACTGCGCGCCCGGGATGGCGTGCGGGACGATGTCGAAGGGGATGAGGCGCTCGGTGCCCGAGGCCTCGCCGTAGACGGCGAACGTGATGCCGACGCGGTGGAAGAGCAGGTCGGCCGCGTGCCGGTTCTGCGCGACTCTCTCGGGCGGGGTGTCGCGCAGCCAGTCCGCGAACGC
>PQAI01000188.1 GCA_003105245.1 Betaproteobacteria bacterium
GGCCATCGCCGCGCCCGAGGGCGACCGCGCGCTCCTGGAGAGCCTGGGCGCCGACCTGCGCTTCGTCCTCATCACTTCCACCGCCACGGTGGAGGAGGGCGGGGCGCTGGCGGTCCGCGTGACGGCGAGCTCCCACGGGAAGTGCGAGCGCTGCTGGCACTACCGCCAGGACGTCGGCGCCGACGCGCGGCATCCKCTCATCTGCGGGCGCTGCGTCGCGAACATCGAGGGCCCGGGCGAGGAGCGGCGGCATGCCTGAAGGCGGCCRCGCCCCCTGGCAGCGRTGGCTCCTGCTGTCGCTCGTCGTCGCGGTGGCCGACCTCGCCACCAAGGCGTKGGTGAGCTCGGCCTTCCGCCCGGGAGACGTGCACGTGATCACGCCGTTCCTGAACCTCGTGCTCTGGCACAACCCGGGAGCGGCCTTCAGCTTCCTCGCCGGGGCGGGCGGCTGGCAGCGCTGGTTCTTCGTCGGCGTGACCCTCGTCGTGGGCGTCGTCCTTCTCGCGATGCTGAGGAAGAGCGGCGGCAACCGCCTGCTCGCGGCCGCGCTCGCCCTGGTGCTGGGAGGGGCAGCCGGCAACCTCTGGGACCGCGTCACGCTCGGCCACGTGGTCGACTTCATCCAGCTGCACGCGGCGGGCTACTATTGGCCTGCCTTCAACGTCGCCGACTCGGCCATCACCGTGGGCGTGGCGCTGATCCTGTGGGACGGGATCCGCGACGCCCGCGACGGCCGCGCCCCGGCGCAGGGCCGGTAGAGGAGCCGCCGCCATGACCGACACGATCGAAATCGTCCTCGCCAAGCCGCGCGGTTTCTGCGCCGGCGTCGACCGCGCCATCGCCATCGTCGAGCGCGCCCTCGAGGTCCACGGCGCGCCCATCTACGTGCGCCACGAGATCGTCCACAACAAGTTCGTGGTCGAGGACCTGCGCGGCAAGGGCGCCGTGTTCGTCGAGGAGCTCTCCGAGGTGCCCTCGGGCGGCACGGTGATCTTCTCGGCCCACGGGGTCTCGCTGGCGGTGCGCCGCGAGGCCGAGGAACGGGGCCTGCGGATCTTCGACGCCACCTGCCCCCTGGTCACCAAGGTGCACGCCGAGGTGGCGAAGATGCGCGAGCAGGGCCGCGAGGTGGTGATGATCGGCCACGAAGGCCACCCGGAGGCCGAGGGCACGATGGGGCAGTCCGCCTCCGGCATGTACCTGGTCGAGAGCGAGGAGGACGTGGCCCGCCTGGTCGTGAAGGACCCGGGCAACCTCGCCTACGTGACCCAGACGACGCTCTCGATGGACGACGCGGCGAGGATCGTGGCCGCGCTGCGCAGCCGCTTCCCCGCCATCGTCGGGCCGAAGAAGGACGACATCTGCTACGCCACGCAGAACCGGCAGGACGCGGTGAAGTTCATGGCGCCGCGCTGCGACGTGGTGATCGTCGTGGGCTCGCCCAACAGCTCCAACTCCAACCGCCTGCGCGAGGTCGCGGAGAACCTCGGCCGCAGGGCCTTCCTCGTCGACCGGGCCGAGGAGATCCGGCCCGAGTGGATCGCCGGGGCCCGCACCATCGGCGTGACGGCCGGCGCCTCGGCGCCGGAGGTGCTGGTGCAGGACGTGATCGCCTCGCTGCAGCGGCTGGGGGCCAGCCGCGTGCGCGAGCTCGAGGGCATCACCGAGTCGGTCACCTTCCCCTTGCCGAAGGCGATCGCCCGGGCCCAGTCCGGGACCTAGGCTCCCGGAGGCGGCTTGCGCGCCGGGTTGGGCGCCGGCGGCTGGTAGGAAGGCTTGGGCGGCGTGTAGGTCGCGTCAGGCTTCAGGCCGATGCAGCGCGGCCTGGCGCCCGAGAACTCCATGCGGAACCCCGCCGCGCACTTCTTCACGCAGTAGGCGTCGCGCAACACCTCGGACTTGTTGCAGGTGTCCAGGGCCGTGCGCAGGCGCTGCTGCGGCTCGTAGGTGGGCAACGACCCCTGGGCCGACGCCGCGGGCGGGAGGCCCGCCGCGACGGCCGCGATCGCCAGGGCCAGGATCCTCATCGCTGGATCAGCTCGCGCCACGAGATGCGCCGCGCGTTGCCGCCGCCGCCGCCGATGTTCACGGCGAAGGGCGTCTTGGAGCCGGTCGCGCCCGTGGCGATGCCCTTGAACACGCCGCTGGGCAGCCGCACCACGACGAGGCCCACCGTGATCTGGCCGGTGAACTTCTGGCCGGCCTGGTTGAGCGCGGCCGACGGCACGTAGGTGCCCGACTTGTAGTCGAACTGGTAGATCCAGCTGTCGCCGCCCACCGTGCAGGCGTTGTTGTTGGGCACGTTGGTCACCACGATGATCGTGCCCTGCACCAGCTGCGGGTCGAGGTTCACGCGCTCGCCCGGCGACTCGTTGCTGGGGTTGAAGTCGATGAACCAGCCATCCTTGTCGTTCCAGTCGAAATCGACTTTCGCGCTCGTGGTCCGCGAGGTGGGGCCGTTGGTGATGATCTTGTTCTCCACCACGTTCGCCAGGCGGAAGTTCGCGTAGGTCGTCCCCTTGTCCTTGATGGCATAGAACGACTGCTGGTAGGCCCACTGGTTGGGCGGCGCGAGCGAGGCCGGGTCGACGAGGTCGTCCGTGCCCAGGTAGCGCCCCGTGCCGACGAACACGACCGGGAATCCCTCGATGAGGCCCAGCTCGGGCCGCGTGGTGATCGACTGCGGCTTGCCGCTGCCGTCCTTGAGGGAGGCGAGCTTG